>JAJRUC010000192.1 GCA_024278015.1 Chloroflexota bacterium | reverse complement strand
GGGCCGGCCCTGCGCATCGGCGGCGGGCCGGCCGTCCGGGCCGGCAGCGCGCATAGCCTGGGCCAGCAAAAAGCCGTCGTCCAGCCGAAAAAGGCCCACGGCCACGGGGTTATCGGTGGGAGGCTGCGCGCCCCAAAAGCGATATTGGCGGGCAATGGCTTCCAGTTCCGGTTCGCGTCCCGCCAAATCGGCGGTAAAGGCTACTATCTCATAATTACGCCCGCCACGGATTTTGCCATGAATAAACTGGGCGCAGGGCATGGTCACTTTCCTGCCGGCACAATGCGGGGCGGCTCGCGGCGCATGCTGTCAATCAGCCAGTCAAGGGGTTCGATGATGTTGAAGGGGTTGATGGCCTGCTTGCGGATGATAGAGGCCGCAGGCGGGGCCGGGGGCTGATTGGGCGCGGCGGCGCCGACCGGCGCCCACGAAGCGTTGGGCGCGGGTGTTTCCGGCGGCAGGTCAGGGGCGGCTTCCGGCTCGTAGGCCTGGCCGATGCTGGTGGTGGTCACGGCGGCCGGCCGGACGCGGCGGCGGTCGGGCGTTCCGCGTCCGTTGCCGTAGGCGATGTTTTCCAGCCATTCGCCGGATTCGGCATCCTGGTAGCGACCAATGGCCGAGGTGGCAAAGAAGCCAAAATGGCCCGGCCGGCAAAAATTGGACCCCAACATGCGATACATAGTATCGCCCATCACCGCTTCGGCCAGGTTTTGGGCCGATTCACGCTGCTCCCAGTACGGATTCTTGTCCGATTTGGTCACGCAGAAAGCCATGTACTGCTCCAGCCGCAGGTCGTCGCTTAAGCCGCTTTTGATGTTCCGTTCCTGAAATTCCAGCATCAAATCAAGCAGCATGGTGCGATAATCGTCGTCATTCTCGCCCAGTGATTCATCGACGCGGTCGGGGTCCAGCAAAAAGATAATGCCGTGGCACGAGCTGAGGTAGTCGAGGATGTCCATTTCGCCGGAAACGCGGCGGTCGGCCTGATGCGGGCGCTCGTAAAATTCGCCGGGGGCATCCACAAAGTCCAGCGACACCTGATTAAAGAGGTCATCGGATTGCCGGCTGTGTTCTTCCTGCAAAATATAGCGGAAGATGTCGGTTTGGGCGGTCACTTCGGTGGGGGCGGGAAAATGCCCTTTGGTGCGGATGGCCCGCAATTGGCCGGTTACAAACTGGCGGGCGTTGCTGTCGGCGGCCACAGTCCAGCCGGGGCGCAGCAACAGGGCATCGTAGAGCATAGCCAGGAAGGTGGTTTTGCCGGCGCCGGTAGTGCCCCAAATGCCTATGCGAAAGGTGGTGTGGTCGGCGGCGGTGAATCGCTGCCACTGTTTGTACAGATGCGACCGGGAGCGGGTGCTGAACACGTCGGCGTTGGCGGCGCGCACATCATTGATTGATTTCATATTGCTCTCCTGTGAAATTGGCCCCTTCCCCAACCCTCCCCCTGACAGGGGGAAGGTTGGGGAGAGGGTCGTTATCCTTCAATCATCTTTTGCAAAGCCTGTCGTTTCTTGTCCAGGCGTTCAACTTTATCGCGGTCTTCGTCGGGCGCGTCTTGCCGAACCCGCTCGCGCAGCAAGGGGTCGTGGGGCATAGTCTCGCGCAGGTCGTTGAACAAATCGGTGATGCGGGCCAGCAAGGTATCTTCCACGTACAGCATTTCGTATTGGTACACGTTCAGCAGGGCATTCACCGAATATTCGGCCACGGCGGGGTCGTAGTGGGCGCGGACGGCGGCCAGAAAATCGGCAAAGGCTTCCGGGGGCAGGTCTCGATGGCGGGGCACTTTATCCAGGGCCTTGATGAGCGGGTTTTGCCCCAGCAAGCCGCTGTCGGCCAGTTGCTCCGGCGGAATGAAGCCCACTTCCGGCTCAAGCATGTAAATCAGGGCCAACCGTTCCGAGAGTTTGCCCAGACCGGCTTTCATATCGTCGGCAATGTTATCCAGCCCCAGGGCCGCGCCGGAGGCCAGGGGATGGTCGTAGCCCAAATTAACGATGGTGCGCGGAATGTGGCCGGCTTCAAAAGCCTCCCGGTACGACATCGTGACCATATCGGCCAGACCCTGCACCCGAATGGCGAGTTGTCGCCACAGCAGCAATTCCACTTCGCCCAAAAAGACTTCGTACATGGTTTTGCCGTATTTGCGGGCGCGAGGCCGGTATCTGTCTGCAATGAAGAAGCGTCGCCACAGGCGGGGCAGGTCGTCGCGCAGGCGGGCGTCGATGCTGTCGCAAATACGCACCGCTTCGGCCCGCAGTTCGGCCCGCAGGTCATCAAGATGGTCAAGCCGGCGCAGCCGAAAATCGACGATGAAATCAATCAGGGTTTCCTGCCGTTCCCGCAGCAGGCGCACGTCTTCGGTTTTGACAAAGGCGATGCCTTGCCCGTTGGTAAGGAGTTTGATTTCGCTGTTGCAGGTTTCGGCCAGCGTCCGGGTGATGCGGTCAAGGGCCTGCCGCCCCTCCCGAAGCTGGCCTTCGATGCGGAAGGAACAGGCAAATTCGGTGAGCGCCCGGGTTAAATGCGGCAGCCGGCTGGCTTTGAGCATAGCGGCGTGGTCGTCTTCCGGCACGTTAAATTTAACCGCTTTGGAGTGGTAGGTTTGCGGGTCTTCCAGCTCGCTGCCCTGCAAAACGGTTTGGGCGTTAAAAGCAGCCCAGGCCGAGGTGGTGAAATAGGGCTGCCGGCCGCCCCGATGGGCAAAGCGGACGGCGTAGCCGGGGGCCAGCAGTTCCATCAAATCGCGCATATCGCGGGGCAGGTTTTCGATGGTGCGGGGGTCGTCGCGGGTAATGTCATCAACGGCGTTCAGCACCAAAAAGATGCGCTCCGCCGAATCGATGGCCCCGTCCAGACTGATGTAACGGCGCACCCGGTTCAGCAGATAGGCGTCGCCCCGGCTGAGGATGCGCGGCGGGCGCAAAATAAAGACCACCGCATCGGCCTCTTTAATGCCTTCGCCAATGATGATGTCGTGCAGAGGGCTGCCGTCCAGGCCGGGCAGGTCTACCAAACAGACGTTGTGCGGCAATTGCAGGGTGTGCAGAGCCGCTTGATTCTGCATCGGTTTGATATGGTACGCCACCGATTTGACCAGCCCGATACAGCGGCCCGGGCCGGCGTTCAGGGCGCTGTTTTCATCGGTCAGGGCCAGTAAATCTTCAACGTGGCGGGGGTTGCCTAATTTGTATTCGGTCAGCAAGGTTTTGGGATTGGCGGTGTGATACTGTTCCACAATATCAACCAGCGAATCGCGCAGGCCCTCAAATTCCTGCCGGGTCTGTTCGCCAAGCTGGTCTCCGGGTTCCAGTTTAGCCAGCGCGCCGGCGAATTTTTTATCCGGCGCATCGGGCAGGGCGGCGGCATCCACATCGAAGCGGGCGGCAAATTCGGCTATCAGGGCCATGATATTGGCCTCGGAGCGATAGGTAATGCGGGCCGTCTCTTCTGCGCCGGGAGGCACATCCAGAAAAATTTCCAGAGCCGTGCCGGTGGCGGGCTTACCCACATCCTTCACCAGTACCAACTTTCGGCCCAGCAGGGCGTTGATGAGGGTGCTTTTACCCACGCCGGTGGTGCCGATGATGGCGATGCGATAGGGCCGCTTGTAATCCAGCGCCTTTTCGGCGCGGGCCAGTAAATGCTCAAAGCCGGCTTTGTCTTCGGGCCAGGTTTTGAAAAAGCCGGAAAGCGTCCGCAAGCGCCGGATGAGCGCCACAAAGCGAGCAATCTGTTCGGGGGCGGCATCGGGCAGGTATTGCCGGATACCGGCGGTCAGGTCTGCGCCGTTGGCCGGGGGCGCAGTAGCCGATTTTGCCACACGGGTCGGAATTTCAGTAATTGATGTAACCACTGTTTGCCTCCAAATGGAAATGGATTTGAGGGAGTCTCCCCGGAATAAACCCGGAATCACCCCCCGGTCATCATTCGATGCGCCGGCAACCGGATGGCCGTAATTGCAGGGAGTGTCATTAACCAGCCGGTTGCCGGCGGTCAGCAGGGAGCCTCACTGTGCATTACGCAAGGGTTGCCCAAAAGTTGCATACCCTTCGTATCATATCCGGTTTGGGGAATGCGTACATGAAAACAAGCTGACACCCACCCGCTAAATGGCGTCAGCTTAAAGGGGAAAACCGCTGCCTAATTTGTGTTCGACAACTCTCTGCCGGAAAACACGTAGCCTTGATGGTCGACGGTAACGATGGCGTGGCTCAATTGCAGCGCGTTCTTCAGTTTTTTTCGCAAGCGCGAGATGTGAGGCCGAACCAGCTTGCGGGCCTTCGATTCCGGCAGGTCTTTCGTCCAGCCGGCCAGCGCCAGTTGCCGGCACGATACAATCCGGCCCGCCTGACGCATTAATGCGGCCAGGATGGCCGTTTCTTTGAGCGACAGGCTCACCGATTCTGTCGAACTTGCCCTGTCGGTGAGCATACGGGTTCGGCAATTGAGGACAAACGCGCGGGCAACAACGGTGTCAGACGATGACGGCGCGCGCTCTGCAATAAATGCGTTATCCTCCTCAAAAGTATCCGGCGGGGGCAAAACGACGGGCGTATCATAGCGAGGCCCGAATTTTCGGATACCGGCCATTATCTCTCCAACCGTGGCCGGTTTCAGGATAACATCTGCCACCTGCAATTTAACGGCGGTAATCATCTCTACCAGGATGGGTCTTTCCGCCAACAGGATAATTGAAGTCTGCGGAGCCACCGTGTTCACCCGGTCTATCATCGACATCGCGCCGCTGCCGTACCGGTCGCGGTCTATCAGCAGCACGTCAATGCGGGCAGACTGCACCATAGCCGGAATATCGTCAGCCGGGGTTGCCCGACACCATGTAACGGGCGCATCGGGCAGGGCCGCCCGCAAGCCGGCGCCGGTTTGCGGCTCAAGGCCAACCAGCAGCAGCCGAAGTGTCGGTTTTATTCCGTTGCGGAGCGCTCCATTCCCGAATATCATATTTTCAGATTGCCTTTTACGCCGGATTTCTGCCGGTTGCATTTTGTGTCTATCCGTAAATTAATTACGCCGGGTGATGGTCAGGCCAGTTGAGGTTGAAAACAACCGGATGCGCGCTTTTTACCCCCTCCCCGGCCCTCTGTGAGGGCGCGAAGCGGTTTCTTCATCAGGGATTAAGGGGGGAGCAACTACAACTTCATCGGCTTGTTGTTTGACAATGAGTGCCACAAATATTTTACGAATAGAGGTGGTGGTAATTTTTGACTGATGGGACAAATTGTCTTTCCCCCTCTCCCCTTGGGGGAGAGGGAATTTTGCTCCCTCCCCTTTTTAGGGGGAGGGTTGGGGAGGGGGTTTTCGTCCATCAGTCAATTCTGGCCACTACCTTTATTTTATCGCGCAAAAATAATCGCCAACGACGCCGGTTATGCCTGTTTGAAGCCGGTTAATCCTGCAAACGCATGGCATAGCCCCGGTCCCGCACCGTAATAATCAACTGTCTTCCCAGGTTCAGGGTTCGCAATTTTTTGCGCAGGCGGGATACATAAGGCCGGATGACGTTTTCGGCTTCCTGGCCGTCGGCATCGGCGCCCCAGCTTAACCGCACCAACTGCCGGCAAGTCAGCGTTTGAGCCGGGCGGCTGAACAAGGTGTTCAGCACCGCAAATTCGCCTTCGGTCAGGGCCACAGTTATTTGCGCATCTCCGTTCAGGCAAATCAGCCGGTGTTCCCTGTCCAGCATGAGCATTTTATAATACGCAAATCGTTCAACCCGGCGCGGAGGGCTGTCTGCATCGCCACGCAAATTATCCGGGCGCGGTCGGGGCATCGAAAGGGGGTCATCGGCAATTTGCGCCAAAAGCGTTTTTGCGGCCCGCCGCGATTTACCGTCCAGGGCGCGGCTGATCGCGTTGGCGATGTCGTACATGCTGGCCGGTTTCAGCAAATAATCTGCGGCATGTGATTTTACCGCCGCCAGAGCGCTATCCAGGGTCGCCCGGCCGGTCAAAATCACAACCAGCACATCCGGTTGCAATTTGCGGGCCTGCCGCATCACCTCAATGCCGCCGATGCCCGGCATTTTTATATCCAGTACCATCAAATGATACAGTTCCGTTTCCAGCATCGCCAGCGCTTCTTCACCAGAGGCTGCTCCAGACACCGTATGGCCCCGAAGCGTCAAGGCCCGCATGATTGCGGTTCGGACATGGGCTTCGTCATCTACAACAAGCAACCGTTTAGGGGGTGACACCAAAGGTGACCGGGTGTTTGCCATTTGCGGCATCTCTCCATCGAACAGGATAATGACATTAATTATACCATATTCTCTGCGAATGAGCATTTGCCCTGTTACGGCCCGCGGGCCGCAGGCAACATAACGTCAACGGCCACGGCATGACCGGCTGCCGAATTATTAATCAAAATATTCCCGTCGTACTGACGCGCCAGATTATAACTGACCCACAATCCCAGGCCGGTGCCATCGTTTTTGGTGGTAAAAAACGGATCAAAAACATGGGCCAGGGTATCATTTGAAATTGCCGGGCCATTGTTGACAAAGGTAATGTGAACGTCATCCTGCTCAAGCGCGATGGAAATTGCCAACGTGCCGGGAGTTTCTTCAGCTTCCACTGCCTCTATGGCATTGATGGCGATATTCACAAAAATCTGCATCAGGTGTTCCGGGGCAATCCACACCGGCGGCACATCCTGAAAATCGGTCATCACCCGAATACGGTTTTTGCACAATCGTTCATTGAGCAAAAGGAGCGTATTTTGCACCAGGTCTTGCGGCGAAACCAGTTTGACCGCTTCCTCGCCGGCGCGGGCAAAGTTCAATATCCGTTTGGAGGTGTGCGACAGGTTCCCGATTTCGGCGCGGATAATTTGCAAATACTTTGTCTTCTCCGATTCTTCAAGCTCAAAATCCAGAACAAGCTCCAGATAAACCTGAATTGCTTGCATCGGGTTGTTAATTTCGTGGGCCAAACTGGCCGAAAGCCGGCCCAAGGCGGCCAAACGCTCGGCGCGGGCGCCCTGCATTTCGGCCTGTTTACGGTCTGTCACATCGCGCTCAACCAGCAGCACCTCGTCATCGGCGCTGGCGGTGATGATTGTCTCGTAATGAATCAGGCCCATTTTCTTGGGCAGGACATATTCAACCCGCTGGGGCTTGCCCGTTTTAATGGCGGCGGCAATGGCCGGCAGCAGGCAATCGACCACATCGGCGGGCAGAAATTCGCTGATATGCTTGCCCAGAAACCGGTTGGGCGGCACAATCAACATCTCCTCATCATCAACATAATAATCAACCGCCACCCCCCCGGCGGTAATCCGAAACGACATATCAGGCGAGGCATCTAAAAAGGCTTGCAAACGGGCCTGATTGCGGCGCAACGCTTTATGCAAGCGGGCGTTTTCCAGGGCCACGGCAGCGACATTGGCCAACGATTGCAAATGGAGCATGGCTGCCTGAGTGTAGGTTCCGGGGGTGTCGCTATCCAGCCGTAGCAGGGCAAAAACCTCGTCCTGCAAAAATATCGGCATGGACACATAGGCCCGTATCCACTCTGCGCCGGGAACCACCACCCATTCGGGGGCCAGGCGGGTGTCGGAAACAATGACCGGCCGGCGGGTGTTGACGGCAACCGCGTCGAGGGGGTAGTCGAAAAGCGGTTGGCGCAACTGCGTGATAACCTCTTTCATACCGCGCGCCTCGTAGCCGTTCCATTCCACGGGGGTCAGCACATCCGCTTTCAACGCCATCACGTTTGCCGTAGAATAAGACACAATCCGCTTAACCTGACGCAACAATTCAGCGAAAATGGTCTGGTCAGTATGATGAGAAGCCGGCAACAGGGTAATATCGCGCAATGTTTCGGCCAGCAGCCGATTTTTTTGCTCCTGGGCCAACAAATAATTGATTCTGTCTTCAGGTGAAGCCGGCGGCATAAAAATTCCTTCCTTCAAAATGTTCCTTATACTATATCACAAAACCTGATTCAGGACATTATTTTTGCCTGATACTTTTATGACAATTCGCATATACTTATGACAATTGTCGGTGAACCTGGTCGGTCACGCTTCCAACACGAGATCTTCCGCCACCAATTGCCCCCGTATTTTGAATGTGCTATAGTGGCGCTATGCAAAAATCATCGATAATGCCGGCCTTGATAGCCCTGCTGGGCTTGAGCCTGCTGCCCGGATACCCGCCGGCTGCCCCGCAAAAACTGGCCTTTGCCTCAGACAGAAGCGGCAACGGCGATATTTTCATCCTCGACGGCCGGGGCCGGCTGACCAACCTGACCCGCTCCCCCGGCGGCGAATGGTCGCCGCGCTGGTCGCCCGACGGCCGCCGGCTGGCCTTCACCGGCCACGCTGCCGGCCAGGCCGACATTTGGCTGATGGCCGCCGACGGCGCGCAGCCGCGCAACCTGACCGCAAACCCGGCCTGGGACTACTCGCCCGCCTGGTCGCCGGACGGCAGGCAGATTGTCTTTGTCTCGGAGCGGGACGGCGACGCCGAATTATTTACGCAAACCATTGTCGGCGGCCCGGCCCGGCAACTGACCCGCAACACATGGCCGGACAAACTGCCAAGCTGGTCGCCGGGGGGCAACAGCATCGCCTTTGCGGCCATCATCAATGGCCGGGAGCAAATTTACCGGCTTGATATAGACGCGCCGGACACGATAACCCCCTTGCTGCCAGACGGGTTAAGCGGCACAAACCCGGTTTTCAGCCCCGCCGGCGCGGCTATCGCCTTTGTGGGTTGGCAAGACCGCCGGGCCATCAGCCTGTATACCCTGAATTTGAGTACCGGCAGGCTCGAAACGCTGTATACCGCTAACCGTTGGCTTGGCTCGCTCAGTTGGTCGGCAGACGGGCAATGGCTTTTTTTTACCGGCAGAAAAGAGGGCGCTCACAATGTAATGGCTTTGAATGTGGCAGGCAGGCAACTTTATCAATTGACCACCGGCCCGGCCTGGGACGATTTTCCGGCCTTGAATCCGCGCAGCGATTTCAGCCCCACCGCCGGTCAGCGGTGGCTCGCCGCCCGGCCGCCGCGCGCCGTCGCCGTCAATTCCTTGTTTGGCTATGGCGTTAATCTGGCCGATTTGAGTACGGCCTATCTCATTCAGGATATTCACTTCAACGCCATCAAGGGTTACATCAATTGGGCCACGGTTGAACCCGCGCCCGGCGAATTTCGGTGGGTGGACCCCGATAACGTTTTGCGGGCGGCGGAAGGGGCCGGGGCAACAACGCTGCTGCGCGTCCACGGTTCGCCCGGCTGGGCGCGCCCGCCGGATACGGTGGAGAGCCATCCCCCCACCCAGGCCGATGACTTTGCCCGCTTTTTGACGGCCCTGGCCCGTCGCTACCGGGGCCGGGTGGCAGCCTACGAAATCTGGAACGAACCGAACCTCAATTACGAGTGGGGCTATCGCTCCCCCTCCCCGGCAGAATACACGGCCCTGCTGAAAGCGGCCTGCCGGGCCATTAAAGCCGCCGACCCCGCCGCCCTGGTTATCAGCGCCGGGCCGGCCCCCACCGGCGACGGCAACCCGCCCGATACGCTGGGCGACCTGGCCTTTATCGAAGGCATGTATCGGGCCGGAGCCAAAGGCTATTTTGATGCGCTGGGCAGCCACATTTACACCTATGGCCTCTCGCCGGATGACCGCCGGCCCAACGCCATCACCTTCGGGCGGGTGGCCGAACAACGCCGGGTGATGGAACGCTTCGGCGATGCGGCCTCAGCGGTGTGGATTACCGAAATGGGCTGGAACATCGTCACCCATTGGGATTTGGGGGAATATCACAACCGGGGCGTCAGCCAGCTTGAACAGGCGCAATACATCCGACGGGCGTATGAGAAAATTGAAACCGACTGGCCCTGGGTGCGGGCGGCCTATCTGTTTAATCTGGATTTTAGCATGGCCCCCTGGTACCCCGCCGCCGAGCAAATGCGCTGGTACGCCATCCTCAACCCGGACAGAACCCCTCGCCCGGCCTACACTGCCTTGCGCCGCTATCGGGAAGGGCAGGCGGATGCCGGCTTGCGCTCCAATTCGCCAAAACAAGGGGATATGATACAATAAGCGCATCCTGTTTGTTTGCAAATGAAGGAGAGATGCCATGCAAACATATCCCCTGCCGATGGTTCCCGGCCCCACCCGCGTGCCCGCCGAGGTGCTGGCCGTGTACCAAACAAACTTCGGCTCCGGCGATATGGAAGCCGAATTTTTTGACCTGTACGCCGAAACCGAATCGAACCTGAAGCTGATACTGGGAACCAGAAATCAGGTGGTCATCCAGACCGGCGAAGGGATGCTGGCCCTGTGGAGCGCCCTTAAAAGCGCCTTGCAGCCGGACGACCGGGTGCTGGCCGTAGCCACCGGCCTGTTCGGCTACGGCATTGCCGAGATGGCCCGCTCGATTGGGGCGGAGGTGAAAACGATTGGCCTGGCCTGCAACGAAACCCTGGCCGACCTGACCGCCGTGGAACGCATGATTGTCGATTTTCGGCCCAAAATGATTACCGCCGTCCACTGCGAAACGCCCTCCGGCACGCTGAACCCTCTGGCCGGGCTGGGTCGTCTGAAGGCGCACCACCATGTACCCCTGTTTTACGTGGACGCAGTGGCCGGCGCCGGGGGTACGCCCGTTTTGGCCGACGAGTGGCGTATTGACCTGTGTTTGGGCGGCTCGCAAAAATGTTTGTCTGCGCCGCCCGACATGAGTTTCCTGTCGGTTAGCGCCGCCGCCTGGGAAATTATTGAGCAGGTGGATTATGTGGGCTACGATGCCCTGAAGCCTTTTCGGACGGCGCTGGACAAGCAATATTTTCCGTATACTCCCCACTGGCACGGCGTGGCCGCCCTCAACGCCGGAGCCGGGCTGCTGCTGAAAGAAGGGCTATCGGCCTGCTTTGCCCGCCATGCAAAGGTAGCCGCCTTTTGCCGGGAGCAAATTTCGGCGATGGGCCTGACGCTGTACCCGGCCCCGCAAGCAATCCCCTCGCCCACGGTTACAGCCGTCAACGTGCCGCCGGGCCTTGCCTGGCCGGAACTGGATGCCCGCCTGCGCCGGCGCGGGCTGGTGGTGGGCGGGAATTATGGCCCGCTGGCCGGAAAAGTGTTTCGGCTGGGGCATATGGGGTCGCAAGCCGATATGGCTTTAATGGAGCAAGCTGTAGCTGTTTTGAAAACCGCACTGGAAACCTGAGTTCACTTTTCTTCGGAGTTTGACCGAACCGGGGTTCAGCAACGAGAATAAAATTTAATGAACCCCCACCCACCGCCTGCGGCGACCGCTTTGCGTCCCCCTGACAGGGAGAGGGTGGGACGGGGTATTTTCAAGGGAGGCATTATGACTAACAGAATTTACAATTTTAGCGCCGGGCCGGCGGTGTTGCCCCGGCCCGTTTTGCAAAAAGCGCAAGCTGAAATGCTCGATTTTGAAGGCTGCGGCATGTCGGTGATGGAGTTGAGCCATCGCACGCCCATTTTCGACGGCATCATTACCCGCGCCGAAAACGGCCTGCGCAAGCTGATGAACATCCCCGCTGATTACGCCGTCCTCTTTTTGCAGGGCGGGGCCAGCCTGCAATTTGCCATGATTCCGATGAACCTGTATCTGCCGGGCCGGCCGGTAGACGTAGTGCATACCGGCGCGTGGACGGCCAAAGCCATCGGCGAGTTGCAGAAGCTGGCCGAGTACCGGCCGGCCGCCTCCGGCGAAGAGGACGACTTCACCCGTATTCCGGGCAGGCTCGTTTTTAACGCCGACGCCTCTTACGTGCATATCGCCTCCAACAACACCATTCGCGGCACGCAATGGCGCGCCTTTCCGGATACGGGCGATGTGCCCCTGGTGGCCGATATGTCATCGGATATTCTGTCCCGGCCCATCGATGTCAGTCAATTCGGCCTGATTTTTGCCGGGGCGCAAAAGAACATCGGCCCGGCGGGGGTGACAATTGTTATCATCCGCAAGGATTTGGCGGAACGCGCCGCCGCCGGCCTGCCCACCATGCTTGATTATCGCACCCATATTGCCAAACGCTCGCTCTTTAACACGCCGCCCACCTACGGTATTTATATGGTTGCCCTGGTGACGGAATGGCTGGCCGCGGAAGGCGGACTGTCGGCCATTGAAAGCCGCAATCAGCGCAAAGCGGGCTTGCTGTACCGGGCCATCGACGGCACAGACTTTTATCACGGCCCGGTAGCGCTTGAAGACCGCTCGCTGATGAACGTGGTTTTTCGCATTAATGGAGGCGACGCCGCCCTGGAAGAGAAATTTGCAGCCGACGCGGCCCGGGCCGGGTTGGTGAATCTCAAGGGCCACCGCTCAACGGGGGGGATTCGGGCCTCAATTTACAACGCCCAACCCATCGAAGGGGTGCAGGCGCTGGTCGATTTTATGGCCGATTTTGAGCAAAAGTACGGCCAGGTACAAATATAGGACTTACGCACCGTGCCATATTCTGCATCGAATTTCACGGATTTACATAAAAAACCCCGGGTAATTCGCAAAATTTGATGCCTGTTTTTTCTACCTGCGTAAGTCCTGAAATCGAAAAATCCCCGTCTGTTTTGCTGAAGTTCAATCCAGCGCCTTTTTCAGCATCTCGACATATTTATAGGGAAAGTGGTCTTCCATTCTTTGGGCAATTTCCCGCAGGCTTTTTTTCGCCGCTGTTTCGCCCAAATGGAACAACTGGCCCACATGCTGAAACGCTCCCGGCGGCAGCGACGGAATCAAATCGGCGCGGTTGACAAAGCGAAAGGTATCCGGCACCCGGCTGTTATACGAGGCCACAAAGTCCTTGTTGCCCACCTTCGGCGAGCCGAAAGTGTAACAACTAACCCTCTTTTCCGGCAGGTTGTAGCGAATATCCAGCGCGGCCAGCGTAGCCAGGGCCGCCCCCAGGCTATGCCCGGTGCAGACTATTTTGGGATGAGGCGTGTTCCGGGCGGCCTCCAAAATCGCATCCCGCACAGATTTATAGGCCCCGATAAATCCATAATGCACCTTGATTTTTTTATTACCGCCATCGTAGGGATACACCTGCTTCACAAATTTCAAATCGGTTATCCAGTCGGTAATGCCGGTTTCCTCCGACCCCCGGAAAGCGATGACAAAGGTATCGCCGCCGGTCAGGCCAAAAACGCCCTGGGTATCGGTACCTTTGTTTTCAAAGCGGGCCGTCGTCTGAAACCCGTCTACTGCCGGCAACATCCCGTAAGCCAGCATGGAAATATTGGCGTACAAAATCGCCGCGTCTTTGTTCATATCAGTTCCTCTCTTTAAAAATGCCCCCTCCCCAACCTTCCCCCTGACAGGGGGAGGGGAGTCGTCGTAGACGACGGAAGAGGGTTGGTTAAATTTCTGTTTCCACTACCGGGCGCAGGCAATGGTCAGCCGCCCACGCTGTTGAACACCATCCCCGCCACCGACACAAACGACGTTTCATTTTCATCGGCCAGGCAACAATCATACGAGGTGAGTTCGCCGCGCACATCGCCCATCATCTTCAGGGAAAGGTAGAACGGCGCCGTGCCGCACACATTTCGCGCCCCCCGTTCCGCGCGGATGATGTCGAAAAACCCTTCGGCATCTCCGGCGATGATGGGCGCCAGCATGCGGTCATCATCCCGTTTGAGCGCAACCCTTTTTTCCGGCGTAACGGGGTCGGTGTCAAAAGCGGGGCCGAGATGCGCCAAATCGCCCGACGCAACCACCAGTGTTTTGCGGCCGGCGGTCGCCTGTTTAACGGCGGAAATCACTGCCGCCAGTCTCTCGTCATCGGCGGGGCGTTGCCCGTTGCCGATGAAATGGTAAAATGGGCCGACAAGAATCGGCACAATGGGCACGGGTTTTTCATTGCGGATG
>JAJRUC010000191.1 GCA_024278015.1 Chloroflexota bacterium | reverse complement strand
GTTAGAGGTCTACGGTGTCACCGACCACCATCGTGAACACAGCGGGTTACATTCTCCCCCCTCGTGAGGGGGGGAGTTAGAGGTCTACGGTGTCACCGACCACCATCGTGAACACAGCGGGGTTACATTCTCCCCCCTCGTGAGGGGGGAGTTAGAGGTCTACGGTGTCACCGACCACCATCGTGAACACAGCGGGTTACATTCTCCCCCCTCGTGAGGGGGGAGTTAGAGGGGGGTGAGTAGTTGCCGGTGAATAAAGAATACGACGTCGGATCTCTCACTATTCACCGTTAATTGCTAATTACACCCCCGCAAGCTATAATTTCCCCAGAAAAATAACCCAGAGGTTATGTATGACAACCATTATCGTTTTTGCACTCATCTTGAGCTTTCTTATTTTTGTGCATGAATTAGGGCATTTTGTCACGGCCAAAAAAGCAGGTATTGTAGTTGAAGAATTTGGCATCGGCTACCCGCCGCGCGCCGTAAAATTATGGCAGGATGAGGGCAAAATTACGCTCGATGGGCATAAATTTATCATCGGGCGCAAAACCACCGTGCCGAAGAACACGCAAACCGGCAGCATCGTTTCGGTAGAAACCGCTCCCCGCGCCGACGGCAAAATGGAAGTGACCGCCCTTGAGGTTTTTGACCCGGAAAAAGACGACCTTGCCGGTAAAATCACCACCACCGTCGAGAGTCTGGAAAAACCGACCGAATACACCCTCAACTGGATTCCCTTCGGCGGCTTTGTGAAGATGCTGGGCGAAGAAGACCCCGCCGCCCCCGGCAGTTTCGCCGGCAAAAGCAAAAAAGTGCGTTTTGTGGTACTGGTGGCCGGGGCCACAATGAACCTGATTACCGCCG
This sequence comes from Chloroflexota bacterium, assembly GCA_024278015.1. GTDB lineage: Bacteria > Chloroflexota > Anaerolineae > 4572-78 > 4572-78 > JAJRUC01. Next base: position 7,435 of record JAJRUC010000191.1, on the reverse strand, counting down.
TCATCGTCTTTGCCGTTATGTTCATGACCGGCCAACCCGAATCGATTGGCCCCACCTACGTCACGGATGTGACCCCCAATTCTCCGGCAGAGCGGGCCGGCATCCAACCCAATGACGTTATCACCACCTTTAACGGGCAGGATGTTGAATCGGCAATTGACCTGGTGGCCCTGACCCGCAGCCATTTGGGCGAGGAAGTCAGCCTGACCCTGTTGCGCGGCGAAACAAAAATTCAGACCAGCCTCGTCCCCAGACTCAACCCGCCCGCCGGCGAAGGGGCGATGGGCGTGGGCATCAAAACCCAGTACACGCAACTGCTGGTCAAGGACGTTGCCCCCGGCTCGGCGGCCGGGCAAGCCGGCTTGCAACCCGGCGACTTCATCTTCATGGTTGACGGCCGGCCGGCCGATACGCCCAGCGCCCTGTTGAGCTATCTGTATACCCGGGCCGGGCAAGCGGTCACGTTGTATATTGCCAGAGACGGCAACCGGCTAACCCTGAACATGCTCACCCCCGGCGATATACCGGCCATCAAGCCGGACGTATCGCCCCTGTCCGACGCCCTCAGCCAGCCTCTGCCGACCATCGGCGCAGAAGTGGTAGCCCAAACCATCGAACAGCGCATCACCCGCACGCCGCCCGGTCAGGCATTTTTGATGGGCGCCTCGGCCACAGCCGGCATTGTGGTGCAAACTTTCACCATTCCGGTAGCAATCATCAAACAAATCATTCCGGCAGAACAGGCGCGGCCTGTCGGCCCGTATGGCATCTATCAAATTACGGATTCCGCCGTGGAAGTCTCGCGGGAGTCAAATGTCATTTATCCCATCCTGTTTTTAACCGGATTGCTCAGCGCCGCCATTGCCGTAACCAACTTGCTGCCCCTGCCCGCGCTGGACGGCGGACGCATTATGTTCATCATCCTCGAAGCCATTCGCGGCAAGCGCGTTCCGCCGGAAAAAGAGGGGGCCATTCATTTTGTCGGGCTGGCTCTGTTATTAATGTTGATGCTGGTGATAAGCTATTACGATGTCACCTCGCCGCTGGATACATCGAACCTGTTCCGCTAAAACAGCCGCCTGAATTTATTCTTTGTTGATACCGATGAACCAATCACCCCGTCCGGAAAAATCGGGCATTATCCGCTGCAAATACTGCCGCACATCCGCCCCGGCCCGCCTGCAAGTTTGCCCCACCTGTGGCGCAAACCTTGAGGCCGCGCCGTTTGCTTCCTTTAAAGCAGGATTAGCCATCGCGCTGATTGTGGTCGTATTCGCCGCGCTGGCCGCCATCATCCCGCCCTTGCAGCGACAATCGCGCCAAGTGGCCCTGTGGCTCAACCCGCCCACCAAAACCCCCACGCCGACCATCACCTTTACGCCCACGCTAATGCCCACCGCCACGCCGACTCACACGCCCAGCCCTGCTTCGACGGCCACGCCCAGCCCTACCGCCACGCCGACTCACACGCCCACCCCCACCGAAACCCCCACGCCGGCGCCGACGCAGCCCAACGCGCCCACGGCCACGCCCAGCCCCACCGCCACGCCCACCCCCCCCTTCGGCAGCATTACCCTGCTTGGCCCGGAAGACAGCGCCCGCTTTGAGAAAGACCGGGAATTGAAGCTGTCCTGGGAGCCGGTGGGCCAACTGGCCGATGACGAATGGTACGCGGTCCGCCTGAACTGGCTGCAAGACGGGGTCAGAGCCTACGGCGGCACCAATACCAAAGATACGTTCTGGATTATTCCGCCGGAGCAATATTATGGTCTGGCCGATTTGGGGACGGGCCGGGTGTACGAATGGACCGTTTTTGTAGAAAAAGTAACCACCGACGACACCGGCAGTACCAGCGGCGCCCCCCTAAGCCCCCCCACCGAAGTGCGGATATTCTTCTGGCCATAATCTTTATCGGAGAAAGCGTATGACAACAAATTTTGAAGTTGCGCTTGAACACATTACCGCAGACGGCACACTGAAAATCAGCGTCTTGTACGGATTTTCGATGATGACCGCCCAAAACCTGAGCGCATTTGCAACCGTCTGGCCCACCATATCGCCCCTCAAACGGTTGAAAATCATCAGGAATTTGGTCGAACTCACCGAAGAAAATTTCGACCTGAATTTTGACCCGATATTCCTGCTGGCCCTGAATGATTCTGAAGCCGGGGTGCAGACCGAGGCCATTCAGGGGCTGTGGGAAAACGAATCGCCGACGCTCATCCCCTTGTTCATCCACCTGCTCAAAGAAGGCCAAACGCCGTCTGTGCGGGCGGCAGCGGCCAAAGCGTTGGGGCGGTTTGTGTATCTGGGCGAAATAGAGGAAATTGACGAAACGGGCCGGTTTATGGCCGGGCAAGCCCTGCTGAAAGCCATCAAAAAACCGGCCGAAGACATTGAGGTGGTGCGGCGGGCCATTGAATCGATTGCTTTTTCCGGGCAGGACGGCATCGAAGATATTATCGAAAACGCCTATTATCACGAAAATGAACAGATGCGGATTAGCGCCCTGTTTGCAATGGGCCGCAATTACAACAAACGCTGGGGAAAGTTTGTGGTGGCCGAACTGGATAACCACAACCCCGAATTTCGGTTTGAGGCGGCCAGAACGTGCGGCGAGCTGGAACTGAAACCTGCCGTAGGCCGCCTGATTCAATTAATTGCCGAAGAGGTTGACACCGAAGTGCAACTCAACGCCATTTGGGCGTTGGGCCAGATTGGCGGCGCAACAGCCCGAAAAGTTCTGGAAGATATAACCCTTCTGCCGGACCCAATCTTCAACCAGGCCGCCGAAGACGCCCTGAATGAATTACTGGTAATGAGCGGCCAATTCAACGACCTGCTCGCCTTCAATGATGAAGCCGTGTTGGCAGAAGACGCCCTTGATACGGACCGGTTTTTTGACGCAGACGATGACGATACCAGCTATTTGAATTAACCCGCGTCAAGTTTTGTAACAACAAATAGCAGCAGGGGCACAATACATCGTGCCCCTATAGATAAACCGGCAAATTTACCCGTAAAAATCATCGTTTATGTTGACTGAATAATAACGCTCTTTTGCCGTTTCACCCGATTTTCGGCCGGCACACCATGCCTGAATTTTTCTCCGTATTCTATCGCGTCATAGCGCCCATCTTTGTGGTGGCCGGGTTGGGGTATCTGGCCAACCGTCGCTTCACCTTCAACACCCGGTCCCTGTCTCAAATTGTCATCTATTTGGCCGGCCCGGCGCTGGTCTTTAGCGGCCTGAGTCAATCGACGCTGCAAAATGATGAATTAAGCCGGTTGCTCATTTTTACGATGTCGGTGATGGTGATACTGGCGATTATCGGCAGCGTATTGGCCCGAATGATTGGCCTGTCGCAAAAACAGCGCAGCGCCTTTGCCCTGTCTTTAACCCTCATCAACGCCGGAAATTACGGTATTCCCTTCATCACCTTCGCCTTCGGCCAAGAGGCCATCGGCCATGCCATCATTATTTTCACGGCTACGTCAATTATTGCCAACACGCTGGGCGTTTTTCTGGCATCGCGCGGGTCGGCCTCTGTGGGGCGGTCGCTGCTGAATATCTTCAAAGTGCCTTTGCCGTATGCGGTTGTGTTGGGATTACTGGTTAATCAGGGCGTATTTGCGCCGCCGTTGCCGCTGGAACGCGGGCTGGATTTGCTGGGCGAGGCGGCTGTGCCGTTGATGTTGCTTTTGCTGGGCATCCAGCTTTCCAAAGCCGGTATCGGGAGCCAAATCAGGCTGGTGGCGTTTACCGGTGTCATCAAGGTCAGCTTGCCGGCCCTGGTTGGGATGGCCGTGGCCCGGCTGATGCAGCTTCCACCGCCGGCGGCCCACATTGCCATTATGCACATCAGTATGCCCACCGCCGTTATTTCCATCATTCTGGCCGAAGAATTCGGCAGCGACGCCAAATTTGTCAGCGGGGTGGTGGCCTTTTCAACGCTGTTTAGTTTTATCTCGTTAAGCGTTTTACTGCCGCTTTTCAGCTAGACAACCGGCCTGGGGGCGATGCCTCAATCAACCAAAAAAGCGGCCCACAAGGAGCCGCCTTTGATTGCTTAAATTATCCGGCGTGCTATTTTTTTTGTCCGGATTTCAGGGTTCGGGCCACAACCGCATCCATTTTCCTGTTGCGCTTGCGGGAGCGAAGCATTTTTTTTCTGGTCGATTTGGGAATCAGGTTCAGACGCTCAAACGCGACGGCCATAGTGGTGGGGGCAGGTTCATCATCTTGCTCTACGACGATGTATTCCTCTTTCTGTTTAAATGCGTCTGCCGAGGCTTCCACTGCGGGCGGCTCCAGCAGAGCTTTTATGGAAAGGTTGACCTGTTTTTTACGAGCGTCTATCTTCAAAACCTGAACGTCTACGGCATCGCCGACGGTCACAACATCTGCCGGTGATTTGACGTATTCGTGCGAAAGTTCGCTCACATGCACCAAACCTTCGCGCTCCAGGCCAACATCTACAAAAACGCCGTAGCTTTCGATGCGTTTGATTTCGCCCTTGAGGGTATCCCCCTCCGAAATCTCGCCGTACTTGCGCTCGATGGGTTTGAGCATGGTTAAGCCAATGCGGCCTCTGGCGCGGTCGACGCTTTTCACCCACACCACCACGTCCTGGTCTTTTTCCAGTATGTCTTTCACATTGGTCACGCGCCGCCGGGAGAGTTCGGAGATATGCACCAAACCATCTACCGTCAGGCCCAGGTCAATGAACGCGCCGAAATCAGCCAGGGTTTTGACTTTGCCGGTTAGCTCTTGCCCAATTTCAATGGGGATGTAATATTTGGCAACTGATTTCTTTTCGGCTTTGGGTAATTCCTTGGGGGTTTCATCTACGGGAGGGGGTGTTTCCACAGAAACGGATTGCTCCTGGAGTTGTACTTCATTGTTAGGGAGGGTATCTTCGCTCATAATTAAACCTTACTTCTCCAGGACTTGCGCAGTTGCGGTAAATCACGGTGTTCTACCCCCTCCCCGCTTCGCGTCCCCCGACATCGGGGGAGGAGCTAACTTCCCCCCGCTTGAGGGGGGACTGAGGGGGGTAAAATGCCGCAACTGCGTAAGCCCTATTCTCTATAATATATTTTTGAACAGCTCAACAGACGCTGTTTGACAGTCTACTACGACACAAACAAGGATTATATCATTCACCGGGAATGTAGGCAAATATACGTAGAGATTCCAAACAGGCGATTCGCCGGAATAAAGCAGGCCAAAAAAGGGCGCAAAAAACATCTGCGCCCTGCTTCAAAAATCGGGGTACATGGGGGTGGCCCGCCGGCCTAAAACATCGGTTTGGTGACCACCCGGGATTGCGGGCGGGCCGGGCGCTTCGAGGCAACCTTCGGCGCTGCGCCGGCCGATTTGCCGTTTTTGGTCGTTTTTGCCCCAACGGGCGGCGGCGCGGTCTCAATTTCGGCTTCCGGTGGCGCACTCAAGGCCGGCAGCCCCCGCGTGCGCCGGATTTTATTTTCAATTTCCGTCAGGATGGGCCGATTACCGGCCAAAAACCCTTTGGCGTTTTCGCGGCCTTGCGCCAACCGCACATCATTGTAGCTGTAAAACGCGCCCCGTTTGGTAATGATGTTCTCTTCAACGCCCAAATCAAGCACATCGCCCGTGCGGGAAATGCCCTGATTATACATAATATCAAACTGGACTTGCTTGAACGGCGGCGCAACTTTATTTTTTTTCACCGTCACTTTTACGCGATTGCCGGTCACTTCGCCCCCGTCCTTGATGGCCTGGATGCGTCGAATATCCAGCCGCACCGAAGCGTAAAACCGCAGGGCCATGCCGCCGGTGGTCGTTTCCGGATTGCCGAACATCACCCCGATTTTCTGTCGAAGCTGGTTGGTAAAAACCAGGGTGGTGTTGGTTTGCTTCACCGTGCCGGACAGCTTCCGCAACGCCTGGCTCATTAACCGGGCCTGAAGCCCCATGTGGCTGTCGCCCATTTCGCCCTCAATTTCGGCGCGAGGCACCAGCGCGGCCACGCTGTCCACCACCACCATATCCACCGCGCCGGAACGCACCAACGCCTCGGTAATTTCCAACGCTTGCTCGCCCGTATCGGGCTGCGAGATGTACAGATTATCAATATCAACCCCGCACCGGGCGGCGTATACCGGGTCAAGCGCGTGTTCCACGTCAATGAAGGCGGCAACGCCCCCCACCTTTTGCACCTCGGCAATGGCGTGCTGGCAGAGGGTGGTTTTGCCGGATGATTCCGGCCCGTAAATTTCTATGACGCGCCCTTTGGGCAAACCGCCCACCCCCAACGCCAAATCCAGCGAAAGGCAGCCGGTAGACACGGCCTCCACCTGCATATTGTGGGCGTCGCCCAGTTTCATGATGGCCCCGTCGCCAAATCGTTTCTTTAAATCGTTCAAGGCCACTTCCAGCGCTTTTTCCTTGCCGTTATCATTTGCTTTTGCCATTTTGCCTCCAAACTCACTAGAACTATTGTGCTACCTACCCCGATATAATAGCACATTAGTTCTTAAAAATCAAGTTTGCCAGGCGGTATATTTGTCATTCCGGCCCCTGGATTTTTCCACCGGATAGCGTTTTTCAGAGATTTCCATTTTTGCCGCCAGCGCCTGGGTCAGGTCCATGTTCAGTTTATTGCTGATTGCCAGCACAAAGTACAGACAATCGGCCAATTCATGCTGAACCAATTCCCGAAATTCGGGCGTATTGAGCAAGCCGGCCACTTCCGCTTCATCCCGAAACCGGAAGTGTTCCAGCAATTCGCCGGCTTCGGTAATGAGGCCAATGGCCAGGTCTTTGGGAGAGTGGAACTGGTCCCAATCTCGCGCAGCGATAAAATTGCGCACGTCGGCCTTCAAACTGTTAATGTTGCTGGTCCGGTCAGATACAGTCATTGTGATTGCTCCTTGATAATATGTTTCCGGGTTCGGGTTTGTTGGCCCCGTCGCCGGCAATGTCGCCAGGCAAATTTGCCATAAACTTGCGATTACGGTAGCATGTTGAAAATACGAATGAACTACCTCAACGATGGGCGTTGAATTACTCAACGCCTTTTTGCTTACAAGGCATACTGTAAAAGGAGGCCCCAAATGTTGAAAAAAAGATTTTATAAAACCAAACCGAACTGCAAAGTAACTTTCGAGCTGGAAAAAGTGGTTGAAAAAAAACTGGGTGAACGAATTTTCCGCGTGGCCGTCGTTGGTGATTTTAACGACTGGGATAACGACGCCACCCTGATGCACAAAGTTAAAGGGTGCGCCTGGCGCGCTCACATTGTCCTGAAAAAAGGGCAGGAATACCAGTTTCGCTACCTGATTAACAATACAATATGGGAAAACGATTGGCAAGCCGATAAATATGTGTCGAACAACGTCGATGGCGATAACTCTGTAGTTGTAACCGCAGAATAAAGGAATTTTATGCAAT
>JAJRUC010000190.1 GCA_024278015.1 Chloroflexota bacterium | reverse complement strand
CGATGGAGAAGGCGGCATATTGGGCCAGATTATCAAGCAGCACCAGGGCGTTCATGCTGGCATCCTTTATGTTCGCCGAAACGAAACGTTTCCAGAAATGCCGGTTGACAATCTGAATGTCTCTGAAAAAACTTTTCAGGCCGGTCAGTTCCCAATCGGGCTGCCGGCCTTGCTGCCCCCGCATATATTGGGCCAGCAGGTACATCGACAGCATCCGGTAGCGGGTTTCGGCGGTGGTGCTGAAGGGGGTGTGCGACATTAACATGGGGCGCAATTTGTCCATAACGGGGCAGCCGCTGGTCACCATCGGAATACTGAGCAGGGCGCTCAAGCCCTCTTGCAACGAGGTTTGCTTCTGGTAGGTGCGCTTCACCGATTCGATGGAGATGTTGACTTTTTCGTAAGAGATTGAATCCTTGAAAAAGTCAATCGGTTCAATTAAATTGACGGCAATGGGGCAGTGCGAATGTTCGGCGGCGGACAGGGGGCAGTTGGGGCATTGCTGGTGAGACAGGGCCGTCCAGGCCGGGTAGTGGTCGGGCGGCGGCTGGATGATGGCCAGGGTGGTGGCCTCCAGATGGAGGGTGAAGGTGCGGGTCAGGCCGTCTTCAAACCTGAAGTGAAGGTGATAGGTGATGACGTTGTTTTCTGATGGGGCGGTACTCACTGTTTGAAGACTCCTCTGAAATAACCCCCTCCCCACCCTTCCCCTAAAAGGGAGAAGAAGTTTCCGCAGGCGACGGGTGGGGGGCGATTATGGTTGCATCCTGATTGCCGGGGCAACGATACCAGTCATTTTACAGGCAATGCCCGGATTTTTCAATATGCCAGGTGATACAGGGTGCGTTTCAGTTTGGGGGCAAGTCTGTGCAGGGGCACGCTGCAAGGTGCCCCTGCGGGTTTCTCCCGTAAACCCGCCCCCTGCCCGACACTTGTCCGATAATATGCCCGCGCGGGGTTAAAATACCGTACCGGCCTTGTAGAATCGTCGACTGCCGTTATAATATTATCAGAAACCCAATTGAGGAGGGCGATATGACCAATATCAAACAGATGGAAACAGCCATAACGGCCAAAGTATGGCAGGCGATAGCCCGCAGCGGCATTGATGTTTCGGCGGTGGGCCGGGACGATATGGATGCCCTGGTGCGGCTGGTGGTTGACGCCGCCCTGGAAGCCGCCGACACTGAACTGGGGCAACCCGCCGCCACCATGCCCGCCGCCTCGGCGCTGGTTGATAGCGAGGAGGAACAGGTATTGTGGGCAGGCCGGCCGTTTTTATCGTTGACCCTCAATTACATTATCACCAACGAGCGGGTGCGCATCATCCACGGGCTGCTGGGCAAGGATTACGAAGATATTGAACTGGTGCGGGTGCAGGATGTCGATTTCAAACAATCGATGACCGAACGGGCCATGAATCTGGGCGATATTTTCATCGCCAGCCACGACCCCAGCAATCCGCAGGCGACGTTGAAAAACATCACCGACCCCAAAGGTGTGCATGAAATTTTGCGGCGGGCCGTGATTAGCGCCCGCAAAACCTATGGCCTCCGCTATCGGGAAGAAATGTAGGCCGCCTGATGCGCCTGAAAGCCGGACAACCCGCCAAACCCTTTGATGCGCCGGATATTTTTGGCCGGAAAATTTCGTTGCCGGATTTTGCCGGCCAAAAATTGATGCTCTCGTTTTTTCGATACGCCAGTTGCCCCCTGTGTAATTTGCGCGTGCATGAGCTGATTGCCCGCTATCCCGATTATCAGGCCCGCGGATTGCGCATAGTGGCCTTTTTTCAATCGCCGGTGGAGAGTATCCGCAAATATGTGGGCCGCCAGGATGCTCCCTTCCCCATTATTGCCGACCCCCGGCGCGCGGTTTATCGCCAATACGAGGTTGAGGCTTCGTGGCCGGGCTGGCTGGCAGCGGCCTGGTGGTGGCATCCGCGCATGATTGCCGCCAACCTGAAAGGCTATTGGCCCGGCAAAATGGAGGGCAGCAAAGCCCTCATCCCGGCAGATTTTCTCATCAATCCTGATTCAACCATCCACACCGCCTTTTACGGCGCCACCATCGCCGACCATTTGCCCTTGCCGCGCGTGGATGCGTTTTTGGGTGAAAATACCGTATGAATCGACAATTGCTGCTTCGCCTGTCGCTGTTTGTTTTGATACCGGGACTTTTGCTCATCAATCCTGCGTCGCCGGCTGCCCAAACCGGCGAGACCCTGTTTTTTGAGGTTCAACCCGGCTTCGACGGCTATTTCAAACAAAATACCTGGACGCCGATTGTGGTGCGGGCGGTTAATACCGGCCCGCCGGTGGCCGGTGAAATCCGGCTGCAAACCGACTACCCCGGCGAAACCTACGCCCGGCAATTGACCCTGCCCGCCCAGGCCCAAAAGCGCGTTACCCTGTTTGTCCCCCTGCGCGGCGGCGATGTGACCGTCGAATTTGTGACCGAGGCGGGCCAAACCCTGTACCGGCGCAAAATTACGCCCCGCAGCGTTTCCGGCTACGCCTATATGGTCGGCGTTATCTCGGTTGACCCTGGCCTGCTGAATTTGCTGGCCGGCTTGCAAACGGCCAATTACGCCGAACCGCTGACCGTGGTTCACCTGGCCCCGACAGACCTGCCGGACCGCGCCGCCGCCCTGGCCGGCCTGGATGCGTTGGTTTTTAACAATGTGGATACCGGCAGCCTGACCGCCGCCCAACAGGCGGCCCTGTCGGCGTGGGTGCGGGCGGGCGGAAAACTGGTCATCGGCGGGGGGCCAAACGCCGCCCTGACCGCCGCCGGGCTGGCCGATTTTTTGCCCGATGCCCTGACCGCCGTCACCCTGCCCACTCTGGTCGATTTAGGCCGCTACGTCAATAAATCGGTGCCGGAACAAGGCCCGTACATCGCCGCCGTGCCCCAAAACAGCCAGGGCATCATCGAAATTTATGAGCAGGACCGGCCCCTTCTAATTCGATACCCGGTGGGGCAGGGGCAGGTTATTTACTTCGCTCTTGATTTTGGCCTGGCTCCGATGAACGGCTGGGCCGGCAACGAAGCGTTTTGGCGGCGGGCGCTGGCCCCCCTGAAAAGCAATGTGCCGTTTTACGCCCAATACGACGCCCCCCGCACCATCAACGATTCGCTGGCTAATATCAGTGTGGCCGCGCTGCCTTCGCCCTTTTACTTTTTGGCGTTCCTGTGTTCGTATGCCCTGTTTTTGGTGCCGCTTAATTATTTTGTCCTGAAACGGCTCAAAAAAATTGAATGGGCCTGGCTGACCATCCCCGCCCTGATACTGCTTTTCACCCTGTTCGGCTATGCGGCCGGCTTCCGCAACCGGGGCGGCACAACAATTTTGCGGCAGGTATCGGTTATCCATCAAACCGCCGGCGAATCAACCGCCCAGGTGGAGACCTTTCTGGGGCTGTACTCGCCGGTGCGGCAGCGCTACACTCTGCAATTTCCGCCCGATGCGCTGGTGCAGCCCACCGACAGCGGCAACGGCGGCTTTAACGGCGTAAAAACCGCTACATCTGCCCCCACCACCATTTTTTACGGCAACCACACCGAACTGCGCAACCTGTGGACGGACATCGGCGGCATGTCTACGGTCCTGGTGCAGCATCAAGCCGAACAGCCGCCCATTGATATGCAACTGGCCGTAGTGCGGCAGGGGGCCGATTGGCGCATTGTGGGCAAAATTATCAATCGCACCCGCCGGCCCGTGCAACAGGCCGCCCTTTTGCGCGGTAATTTCGGGGCGCAATTGCCCGCCCTGCCCCCCGGCGAAACAGCCGTCGACTACCCCTTGCAGCAACTCGATACCCAGGTTTATAATGATGTCACCCTGTGGGGGCAAGCGTATTACAATATTGACGACGTGCAACTTCAACTGAATGACCGCATCATCAAAAATATTTTCTGGTCATCCGATGGCCCGCCCCGGGTTGCCGCTTCTTTTGCCCCCACCCCCGAAGCGGATCCCGGCCCGATTATTCTGGTGGGCTGGCAGTTCGATGCTCCGTCCGTGACGGAAATCAAAACCGGCGGCAGCCGGTTTGACCGGCAGGTAACCAATTTGCTGATTGTCAACCTGCCGGCACGGGAAGGGCAGCCATAATGACCACAGACCTGATTGTCATTGATAACCTGTCCAAATCATTTGACGGGCGAAACGCCGTTGACGGCATTTCTTTTTCCATTGCCGCCGGGGCTATTTTCGGCTTTATTGGTCCCAACGGCGCCGGAAAAACAACCACCATCCGCATTTTAACCACCCTGCTGCAACCCACCGGCGGCGCGGTTACGGTTGACGGGCGCAACGTCCTCATTGATAAAGAAGCGGTGCGCCGCCAACTGGGCTACGTCCCTGATTTTTTCGGCACGTACAACGATATGACTACCTGGGAATATCTGGATTTTTTTGCCGGATGCTACCACATTCCGCCCGCCAACCGGCCCGCCCTCATTACCGATTTGCTGACTCTGGTTGATTTGACCCACCGCCGCGACGATTACGTCAACAGCCTGTCTCGCGGCATGAAGCAGCGGCTGGGCCTGGCCCGCGCCCTGATTCACGACCCGCAAATTCTGGTACTGGACGAACCGGCGGCCGGGCTGGACCCGCGCGCGCGGGTAGAGTTTCGGGCTTTGTTGCAGGAATTGCAGACGATGGGCAAGACCATCCTCTTTTCATCGCACATTCTGGCCGATGTGGATGAACTTTGCACCGATGTGGGTATCATCGAAGCGGGCAAAATGGTGGCGGTGGGCAATTTGCAGGCGCTGCGCGCCGAACTGCGGGCTACCCGCACCATTTACCTGACCCTGCTGGGTAATCAGCTAAACGCTGCCTTGGCTGCCCTCTCTTACGCGCCGCAAGTGACCGATGTGACTCACAGCCAAAACGCGGAGGGCGACTGGGATTTGCAATTTGCCTTCAGCGGCGATAAAGTGGCGGTGAGCGCCCTCATCGCCCGCCTGGTGGCAGCGGGGGTCCCCCTGCTCTCCTTTCGGGAAGAGGCGCAATCGCTGGAAGAAATGTTTATGCAACTGACCGAAGGAATCGTATCATGATAAAAGACGTTCCGGCCGTATGGCGAAACAATCCGGTGGTGGTCAACGAGTTGCGCAGCCGTATGCGGGGCCGGCGCACCTTTTTGCTATTGACGGCGCATTTGGTCCTGCTGAGTATTTTGGTGTTTATTATTTACATCACCGTGTATCAGGAAACGCAGATTTCCAATGCGTATTATTACAGCGGCAGTTTTCAGCGCGCGCTGGAGGCCTCTTCCACCTTGGGCAAGGCCATTTTTTACGGCACGGTCACGTTGCTACTGTTTGTGGTGACGCTGATTGGCCCGGCCTTCACCGCCGGGGCCATCGTCAGCGAAAAAGAACGCCAAACCTACGACCTGCTGGTCATCACCGCCCTGTCGCCCAAAGCGATTATCGGCGGCAAACTCAGCGCTATCCTCGTTTTTATGGGCCTGCTTGTGCTGGCAACGCTGCCCTTCCAAAGTATGGCCTTCTTTTTGGGCGGGGTGGCCTTCACCGAAATCATCCTGTCGGTGGGGCTGCTGCTGTTGACTGCGTTGCTGTTTTGCAGCCTGGGGCTGTATGTCTCTACCTTTGCCCGCTCGGTGACGATTGCCAACATGATTAATTACGCCTTTGTCATTCCGATGCTGCTGGGCGTGCCCTTTATGGCCTTTTTAACCGGCATACTGTCCTCCGGTTTTTTCTTCGAGCGGTTTTTTAATGGCCTGCCCTATCTGCCGGCGGCCGCTATTACCTACGGCATCCTGTTTTTCCTGAGCATCAATCCCCTGAGCATGGCCGTCACCTCTGAAATTTTTATTCAGGAAACGGGCAGCTACTTTTTCAGCGTGGAAAAATTCTTCGATTTTAATATTCCCATCGTTGCGCCCTGGCTGATTTTCACAGTTTTCAGCCTGGTGATGAGCGCGATTTTTATTCGGGCCGCCGTGCGGCGCGTGGAACGGGTGCCCCACAAATGACAGCCAATGCAGCCGTAATGCAATTGACGCGCATGCTGCGCCCCCTGCGCCGCCGGTTGCAAGGGCAATTGGCCCTGCGTTGGGGCTGGGTCGCCGCGCTGGGCGGGCTGGAAGCGACCCTGTTGCTGCTGCTGGCCGGGCGGCTGTGGCCGTGGATGTTCCGGCCCCGGCTGCTGGGCCTGGGTTTGGGGCTGACGACGCTGCTGCTGGGCCTGTCGCAACTGGCCGTGTGGCTGCGCCCGGCATCGGTGGACAGGCTGGCCCGCACCGGCGACGCAGTGCTGGGCCTGGAAGAACGGCTCATTACCGCCCTGGAACTGGCCGAAGGCCGGGCCGAAACGTCGGCGGGGTTGAAACGGGCGCAATTCGATGATACCGCGCGCCATTTTCAGCCGGTGCTGCTGGTCGATGCCCTGCCGCTGGCCTCGCCTCGAAACGTGGGCTGGGGCTGGGGTACGCTGCTGGCTGCCGCCGCCACGCTGGTTGCCCTGGCGATTGCCCCCAATCCGCAAGAACAGGTTCTGCGCCGTCGGGTCGAACTGACCGATTTGTTTGAATCGGAAATTG
>JAJRUC010000189.1 GCA_024278015.1 Chloroflexota bacterium | reverse complement strand
GGCAAAATCATCGCCATTCACGGCGTGCCCTACGCCTGGATATTCCGCAATACGCCCCTGATTTTGCCCGCTGTGCCCCCCGGCGATACGCTGACCAATATCGGCTTTGGAACGGTTATGCGCCTGGCCGGAATCCGCATCGAACCGGATGCCGCCACCCTGACCGCCACCCTGTTTTGGCACGCGCTGCCCCCCATCGAAGATGACCGGGGCGACTGCTACGAGGTGGTGGTGGAGGATGCGCCGGCCACGGTTTGCCCCCGCGTCAATTACGCCGTGTCGGTGCGGCTGCTGGCCGCCGACGGCGCGGTGGTGGCTCAACAAGACAGTTGGCCCGCCGGGGGGCTGCTGCCCACCAGCCAGTGGCGAGTGAATGATTACGTGCAGGATGCCCATTCGCTGGCCCTGCTCCCTGATTTGCCCGCCGGAAGCTACTCGCTGGCGGTGGTGGTGTACAACGCCGAATCGCAGGCGGTGCTGGCCGGGCCGCTGACCGTCGCCACCGTGGAGTTGCCGGCACCCTGATGTGACCGGTTCGGCCCCGGAACAGACTTCAAGGCCGAGAGCCTGAACTTTAATTCAGGGCCAAAAGTGAGAATGATGAGTCATAAGCCATTCATTTCGCAATTAAAAAAGTTTTTGCCGCTGCTGATTGCGCTGGCCGTGGCCGCCGCCTTCCGCCTGCCCCTGCTCGATTCCCTGCCGCCCGGCCTCAACTTCGATGAGGGGGGCGAGGGTATCGCTGCGCTGGACGTGGCCCACGGCGTGTTTCGGGTGTGGTGGCCCATCGGCGGGGGCAAAGAGCCGCTCATGGCCTATCTGGTGCAGCCCCTGTTTTGGCTGTTCGGCCCCACCCGTCTGGCCCTGCGACTTTACGCCGCCCTGATGGGCGTCGGCGCGGTGGGCGCTACCTTCTTTTTGGCCCGCCAGTTTTTTTACGTTGACCCCGATGACAACTCGCCGGGCCGGTTTTTGCCCCTGTGGGCCGGCCTGGGGCTGGCGACGGCCTTTTGGCACGTGGCCTACAGCCGCATCGCCTTCCGGGCGCTATCCAATCCGATGGTTGAAGCCCTGGCTCTGGCGTTTCTGTGGCGGGCATTGCGCACCGGCCGCCGGCGCGATTTTCTGCCGGCGGGCGCGTTCATCGGCGGCCTGATTTACACCTATCTGGCCGGGCGATTTGTGCCGGTGGCAATTGCCCTCTTCTTCGGTCTGGAATGGCTCATCGCCCGGAAGAACGGGCAGCCATCCCTGTTGGGCCGGTACTTCGGCAAGCTGGCGGCCATGGCCGGCGTGGCGGCGCTGGTGGCCGCGCCGGCGGGTATCTTTTTTGCCCTGAACCCGCCGGCCTTTGTTGACCGGGCCGGCTCGGTTTCGGTTTTCAGCCCGGCCATGAACGGCGGCGATTTTTGGGGCACGTTGGGGCGCACCGCCTTAACCACCGTGGGCACGTTCTTCGCCTTCACCGGCGACCCCAATTCGCTGGGCAACATCCCCGGCAAGCCGGAACTTTCGCCCCTGTTGGCGATACTGTTTGCCCTGGGCGTGGCGGTTGTCGCGTGGCGGGCGCGGGCCGGGCGCAATCGGGCCGGGTTGTTTCTGCTGGTGTGGTGGCCGGTGATGCTGCTGCCCGCCATCCTGGCCCCGGAAGGCGCGCCGCACCATTTGCGGCTCATCGGCGCGGCCCCGGCCACCTACATTTTGGTGGCACTGGGTTTGTCCCAGGCGATAACGTGGCTTGCGGGCCGGGTGACTATCCGCTCCACGGCGCTGCTTGCGGCGTTCACGGTGTTGGTTTTCGGGCTGACAGCCGCCCAAACTTACCGGGATTATTTTATCGACTGGGCCAATAATGTTGACCATTACATGGATTTTGATGTGTACGCCGCAGAACTGGCCGCGCAAATGACCGCCGAAACGGACCTCGGCGCAGCGTATGTTATTCCGATGGATTTGCGCGCGGCCCACGAGGCCCGGCATTATTCGCTCGATTTTCTGTATCGCGGCCAAACGCCTTACCATTACATTGTGGTTGATGAAGGGACGGTGGCCCAATCGCTAACCGGGGCCGCCGCCGGCAAAACCACGCTGAAGGTAGTGCGCTGGACGCAAGACAAGCACCGGGAGGCCGACGCCAAAGAGATGGTCACGTTTCTGCTGGCTTCGGCGGGGGCAAAACTGACGGGCGCGGAAGTTTTCCCCGTCTACACCATCGAAACCTGGCAATTGCCCTCGGCCCAAACCCGGTTCGCCCTGCCGCCCATCGAAACCCCGGTGGATGCCACGCTGGACGGCCTGCTTCAGGTGCGCCGAAGCTGGACGGCGGCCCGGCCCACGCCGGCGGGGCAGGTGGCCGTGGCTGTCACCTTCGCCCCCATCGCCCCCATCAATACCGATTACAAGGCCAGCCTGCGCCTCGTTTCGGCGGATGGGGCGGTGGTGGCCCAAAAAGACCGCATCTTGTTGCACAACTGGCATCAGCCCACCAGCCTGTGGCCGCGTGAAGAAGTGAACGAATATTACCTGCTCACCCTGCCCGCCGATGCCCCCCCCGGCGATTACGCCGCGCGACTGGTGGTTTACCGGCCCGATACCCTGGCCCCCCTGACCGATAACGGCCTGGTTGAAATTCCGCTGGGGATGGTCAGGTTGTGTGGCGGATGAGGATAGCTTCGATGCAACGGGGTTGCATCGTTGCACTTGTTGTTTTGCCGCCGGGTATGGTATCATTCGACGATGGTTGAGAAATCTCTCCCTGAACGGCAAAATACCCAAACTCGCCGGCTGGAAGCCGGGATGCTTCCGGCTCTTTTTGCGCTGGCCCTGGCCCCCCGGCTGATTGCCCTGCAACAATTTGTCACCGCCGATGAGGCCAAATGGGTATATCGCTCGGCGCAATTTTGGCTGGCCCTGCTGCGCGGCGATTGGGCCGGCACGATGGTTAAACTCAAACCCGCCGTGACCACTATGTGGACGGGCGGCCTGGGCATG
>JAJRUC010000188.1 GCA_024278015.1 Chloroflexota bacterium | reverse complement strand
GGGTTCATTGAGCCAACCAAAAAGAGCCGCGATTGATACGTGGCGGTCATCGGCCCCCGCCGCACGGTGAACATCCCTTGCGCGGCGGCATCCAGAATGGCATTGATGATGCCGTCATCCAGCAGATTTACTTCGTCAATATACAGCACATTCTGGTCGGCGTAACTTAAAATGCCGCGCTGAAGCTGAACTTTCTGCTGTTCAATGGCGATACGCTCATTGATGCCGCCCACCACGTCCTCCAGCCGGCTGTTGAGCGGCAACTCAATCAGCCGCATCGGTTCTCCGGCGCCGAGTGACTCCCCGGCGGCGTATTTTTCGGCGCAATCGGTGCAAATGGCATCAATGCCCAAATTTTCTACCGCTTTTTCGGTGCAGCCGTAGGCGCAGCGACTCCGTTCTACCAGCGGCATCAGCTCCACCAGCCCGCGCACGGCGGTGGTTTTGCCCGTGCCGCGCGGCCCGATGAGCAACACGCCGCCCACGTGCCGGTTTATCAGCGAGAGGAGCAGGGCCAGTTTCAGTTCGGTTTGCCCCACCAGCGACAAAAACGGAAAGCGGGTGTTGTCTGCCAGCCCCTGGTCTTCCAGCGGTGTTTTGGCAACTTTGTGCGCCAGGCTCTGCTCGCGCAAAATGTCCATCAGGTGAGATTTCGGGGTCATACGATGCCTTTTCGTTGAACTGTGTTTGCTGATACCATAGCACAATTTCCGGCTTCTTTCAACCGGGGCGCAAAAAAACCGGGGCGATGGTCGCCCCGGTTTGGGTTATTTTTGCTCGATGGTCGGTTCCGGCAGTTTGGCGGCGTCTCCGTTGGATGCGTGGCCGTTGGATGCGCGGCCATTGGCGCCGGGGGGGACTTCCGGCGGGGCGATGGTTTCGACGGCGGGCGCGTCCGGCGCTTCGGGTTCAGGTTCGGGTTCGTATTCCAGCGGCCGCAAAAGGCGATGCGCCATGCGGCTTTCCAGCACGCGCAACAGCCAGCCGATTTTAGCCACAATCTTGGCCCAGCGATAGTGCATTGAGCGCAAGGCGCGATACCACCATTGTCGCTGCTGGTACGGCACGGGCAAGCCCCATTTTACCACGGTGGCGCCCCACGTCAGCCCGGCCCCAAAGCCAACCAAAACCAGATTATCGTTATCTTTCACTCGCCCCTCGGCGATGGCTTCGCACAGGGCAATGGGGATAGAGGCCGATGAAGTGTTGCCGTATTTTTGTAAATTCTGATAAACTTTATCTGGATTGAGCTTCAGGTATTTGGCCGCCGATTTGATGATGCGGGCATTGGCCTGATGCGGGATGAACAAATCGATGTCTTCCAGCCTGACATTGCCTTTTTCGACGGCCTCTTTGGCCGCCCGGCCCATCACCCGCGTGGCAAACTTGAACACCTCCGGGCCGTTCATCTTGATAAAATGTTGCCGGTCCGCCACCGTTTGGGGGGTGGCCGGCAGCCGGCTGCCGCCGCCGGGGATAATCAGGTGATTGCCGCCCGCGCCGTCGGAGCCGAGGACGGTAGACAACACGCCGCCGGGGTCTTCGCCGGCTTGCAGCACCACCGCTCCGGCCCCGTCGCCAAACAGCACGCACGTGGCGCGGTCTTGCCAGTCTACCACGCGAGACAGCGTCTCTGCGCCCACCACCACGACCACTTCGGCGTGGCCCGCCTCTATCATCGCCGAGGCCATCGACAGCGCGTAAATAAAGCCGGTGCAGCCCGCGTTCACATCAAAAGCCCCCGCGTGTCTGGCTCCCAACTCGTTTTGCACCAGACTGGCTGTAGAGGGCAGCACATAATCCGGGGTGAAGGTCGCCACAATCACCAAATCCACAGCGGCGGGCCGAATTCTGGCCCGGTCAAGGGCTTCTTTGGCGGCGCGAGTGGCCAGGGTAACGGTGCTTTCTTTCTCGTTGGCAATGTGCCGTTCCCGAATGCCGGTTCGGCTGCGAATCCATGCGTCAGAGGTGTTGATAATTTTCGCCAAATCATTATTGGTGACAACAGTTTCCGGGGCGTACATCCCCCAGCCGACGATGTGTGCATATAAATCCATACCACACGCTCCTAATTCTGATTATGCCCATTGCCGGTATATTTTTTCAGCATAATAGTAGCATTGTGTCCCCCAAATCCAAATGAGTTGGACATAGTGACGGTGACTGCGCGTTTTTCAGGCTGGTTGGGTGTGTAATACAAATCACATTCCGGGTCCTGATTGTGCAGGTTGATGGTGGGGGGGATGGTTTGGGTTTGCAGGGCTTTGGCGCAGATGAGCGCTTCCAGGGCGCCCGCGCCGCCGAGCAGATGCCCCGTCATTGATTTGGTGGAACTGATGGCGATATTACGGGCGTGTTCACCCAGCACGGTTTTGATGGCTCTGGTTTCCGCTACGTCATTAAAGCGGGTGGCCGTGCCGTGCGCGTTGATGTAATCCACCGCTGCCGGGCTGAGGTTCGCCCGCCGCAGGGCCGCTTTCATCGCCAAACTGGCGCCGCTGCCGTCGGCAAGCGGGGCCGCCATATTATCCGCGTCCACCGATGTGCCGTAGCCGATGACCTCTGCGTAAATGCGCGCCTTGCGGGCGCGGGCGTGTTCCAGTTCTTCCAGCACCAGCGTGGCCGCCCCTTCCGAGGCCACAAAGCCGTCGCGGGTGCTGTCGAAGGGGCGGCACGAGGTGGCGGGGTCGTCGTTGCGGGTGGAAAAGGCTTTCATAATGGAAAACCCGGCGAAGATGAGCGGCACAATCAGCGAATCCGCGCCGCCGGCGAGCATTGCAGCGGCAGCGCCACGGGCCACCATTTCAAAGGCTTCGCCCACGGCGTTGGTGCCGCTGGCGCAGGCCGAAACCACCGCCATGGATGGCCCCTGAAAACCATATTTAATTGCCAGTTGTGCCGCCGCCGTATCGGGCAATATCATCGGGATGAAAAACGGGCTGACCCGCCGCACGCCCTTTTCCTGCAAAACCGTGTGCTGCTGCAAAATGGTTTGCAACCCGCCAATGCCGGAACCCAAAACTGTGCCGATGCGGGTGCGGTCGGGCGCAGCCGCCAAAATGTCTGAATCTTCCACCGCCTGCCGCCCTGCTGCCAGGGCAAACTGGGTGAACCGGTCCATGCGCCGGGCTTCCCTCCGCCCGAACAGGGCCACGGGGTCAAAATTTTTTACTTCGCCCCCAAAGCGCGTGCCGAAGCCGTCGGGGTTAAAATGGGTGATGGTGTCAATGCCGGATTTTCCGGCCAGTAAATTTTGCCATGTTTCAGATACAGTATTGCCGACGGGCGTAACAGCGCCCAGGCCGGTGATGACTACTCTATGGGTCATTAATCCTCCGAAAAAAAGATGAGCTATACCCTTGTAAACACAGTCGCCGGAAAAAGGATACGTTCAAACAAGGCGCGGGCAAAAATTACCCACCGGCTGTAAAGGCGAGTATACTTACGGCCAGGAGAACCAATATAATGCGAGGCGACATGAATTCACATTTACCGTATTTAACGGCAGATATGGCGGGGGTGGGCGGCAAAATCAAGGTCAGTCCCGCCGATTTTGTGGTTGAAGAGCTGCCCCTGTACGAACCGTGCGGCGAAGGCGAGCATGTGTATCTGACCTTTGAAAAGAGAGATATGGCGACGTTGCAAGCTATTAACAGCGTCGCCCGCGCCCTGAAGATTAACCGAAAGCAGATAGGGTACGCCGGCTTGAAGGATGCCCAGGCCATCACCCGGCAAACAATTTCGATTTTTGGCGCGTCGCCGGAGGATGTGACCCGGTTGAACATACCGGGCATGACCGTTTTGGCGGTCAGGCGACATCGCAATAAATTGAAACTGGGGCATTTGAAAGGCAACCGGTTTGTCATTCGGGTGAAAGATGTTGCCCCGGAATTGATGGGGCAGGCAGAGTCGATTATGGCCCGTTTGCAAGCGGACGGAGTGCCCAATTATTATGGCCGGCAACGGTTTGGCGTGCGCCACAACACGCATTTGTTGGGCCTGGCCTTAATTCGGGGGGATGCGCCCGGCTTTATGGCCGAACTTCTGGGCAAGCCCCACCCGGCGGAAAATGCGCGGGTGCAGGAAGCGCGGGCGGCCTTTGATGCGGGCGATTGGGCCGGGGCGCTGGAGAAATGGCCGCCCATACTGCGGGAAGAGCAGCGCGTTTTGGGCCGGTTGGCGCGCTCCGGCAGTTTGGAGGCGGCGTTGGGCAGTCTCGACAAACGGCTGAAACGCCTGTTTGTGGCGGCGTTTCAATCGAACCTGTTTAACCAGTTGTTGACCCGGCGACTGGACTGCATCCACCGGCTGGAAGACGGCGACGTGGCGTGGATTCATCGCAACGGGGCCTGCTTTGTGGTTGAATCGGCGGAAGAAGAACAGCCACGGGCCGATGCGTTTGAAATCAGCCCGGCCGGCCCCCTGTTCGGCAGCAAATATTTGCCGGCCCGGGGCGCGCCGGGGCAACAGGAGCAGGCTGTCCTGGCCGAAGTGGGCATTGAACCGGCAGCCATGCACGTGCCGGGGGCAAAAATGGACGGGGGCCGCCGTCCGTACCGCATCCCCCTCAGCGAGGTGGATTTGCGCTGGGACGAGGGCCTGGTGCTGCGTTTTTCGCTGCCGCCGGGCGCTTATGCCACCGTGGTTTTGCGAGAGGTGATGAAAACCGATTCTGCGGCCCTGTGACGGGGCAGACGGCTTGCGAACCGCCCCTGCGGTTTTTCCGGTCAAGACATTCGGGGCAAAGTCAAACGGGGCCAACAAAAAAAGCCCTCCCGGCCGGAAGGGCTTTTTTTGTTGGCCGCCGGCCTGCCTAAGCCACGCCGGCCTGCGCGTCTTCCAGACTGGGGTAAACATCGGCGTATTGGGACAAGCCCACCATCCGAAAGATTTTCTGGAAGTGGGTG
>JAJRUC010000187.1 GCA_024278015.1 Chloroflexota bacterium | reverse complement strand
CACCTGGCCGAACTGGGTACTGCCAGTACCCTGCGCGACGAGACCGTAACTCCCCTGCGATTTTTCCCGGTGCAATACAACCCCGTCACCGGCGAAAGAACGGTTTATCGCCGCATCCGGGTGGAAATCCGCCGGCCCGAAAATCAGGCTCTTGCCGCCGAATCTGCCCGCATCACCCGCGCGCCAATCGCTACGACGGCCGTAACGCCCACCGTCAAAATCGGGGTGACGGCAGACGGCATCTATCAGGTGCGCCCCACCGATTTAACCGCCACCGGCTTCGACCTGACCGGCCTGGGGCTGGATACCCTTAAAATCACCGGCCACGGGGCCGAAATCCCCATTTTTGCCCACGATGACAACACCGACAACCTGTTTAACGGCAGCGATTACCTCCTGTTTTACGGCGCAGCCATCACCGATATTTACACCATCGAAAATATTTACCGGCTGACCGGCGGCGGAAGTCCCGGCCAGCGTATGGCCCGCCCGGACGGCGGGCTTGCCGGCGGGGCAACGGTTCCCGCCCAATTTCCGGTTACGCTGCACGCCGAAGAAGACACCTTTTACTGGCAGACGATGCCCAACGGCGCGGGCCAGGACCACTGGTTTTGGGAAGATACCGTCAGCCCCAACTCAAGCAGCCTGCCCGAATACCGGGATTACCCGCTTTATGTAAATAATCTGTCCACCGCAGCCGCCACCGCCACCTTGCGCGTCCGGCTGAAGGCGTACACTTCGTTGAGCCATCGCACCCAAATTTACCTGAACAATACCCTGATTGATGACCAAAGCTGGAGCGGGCAAGGCATCCTCACCCCCCAGATTATGACCATCCCCCACACATCTTTAATTAGCGGCCAAAATACGGTGCGCGTGCAGGCCGTCGATACGGGGGCCGGCGTAGATGAGGTGTTCATCAACTGGCTTGAGCTGGATTACCGCCGCACGTACACCGCCGCCGCCGATTCGCTGCGCTTTGGCCCGCCCCAAACCGGCGTGTATCAATTTAACCTCACCAACTTCAGCGCCGCCGATGTTCAGGTTTTTGAGGTTACCACCCCCACGGCCGTTTCGCTGCTGACCAACACCACCACGGCAATGGTCAACGGGCGTTACACTGTCTCGTTTGAACAGGCCGCCGACCCCCAAACCAACTTTCTGGCCCTGACCCCGGCTCAATACAAAACGCCCGCCGGGTTCACCCTGGACCAGGCCTCGTCGTGGAAAAATCCGGCCAACGCCGCCGATTACATCATCATCACCCACGATGATTTTTACACCAGCGCCCTGACCCTGGCCCATTACCGCGAAATCACCTCCGGGCTACGCACCGCCGTGGTCAAAACCACAGACATTTACGATGAATTTAATGACGGCGTTTTTAACCCCGATGCCATCCGGTCTTTTTTGGCTTACGCCTACGCCAACTGGCAGCCGCCCGCGCCCGCCTATATTTTGCTGGTGGGCGACAGCACCCAGGATTATCGGAATAATTTAACGCCCACCGTGCCAATTTATGTCCCGTCGCTCATTGTTGAAACGGACGATTTTGGGCAAACGCCTTCTGACAACGGCTTTGTGACCGTCAGCGGCGACGACGTGTTGCCCGATATGTTCATCGGGCGCTTGCCCGCTGAAACCAGCGCCGATGCGGATACGATGATTGCCAAAATCATTGATTACGAGCAATCGCCCGCCACCGAAGCGTGGCATACCCAGGCCCTGTTTGTGGCCGATGACGATGAGACATCCTTCGAGACCACATCGAACCAGTTGGCCCAATCGCTGCCCTATTATTACACCGTCACCACCGTGTACCTGACCAATTACGCCAACGCCGGCGACTCGACCGCCGACATTGCCGCCGGCATCAACGGCGGCAGCCTGCTGGTAAATTACACCGGCCACGGCAACGCCGACCTGTGGGCGCAGGAAAAAATCTTCAGGCTGACAGATGTTAATGCCCTGACCAACACTCGCAAGCTGCCGGTAGTAACCGTAGCCAACTGCCTGAACGGATACTTCACCAGCAAATCAGTCACCTCAATGGCCGAAAAATTCTTGCGAACCGCCGACAAAGGGGCCGTGGCCGTGTGGGCGCCCACCGGCCTGGGCTACCCCATTGGACACCGCACGTTGATGGAAGCATTTTACAGCAATATTTTTCAGGACGATATGTATAGTTTGGGGGCCGCCACCACGGCCGCCAAAGCGACCATTTACGCGCAAAGCGCCTATTGGGATGAACTGGTCAACACCTTCATTCTGTTCGGCGACCCGGCGATGGCCCTGAATTTGCCTACCAACTACCCGTACCCCACCAGCATCAGCCCGGCAGACGGCAGCAGCGATGTGCCCATTGACCGGGACATCAGGATTGTCTTCAACAAGCCGGTGGTCAGCAGCACCGTGTCGCTGGGCGGGCCGGGAACCATCAGCCTGCCCCTGACCGCCACCTGGAACACCGATGACACCAGCATCACCTTCAGTCACCCCGGTTTTGCTTACGGCGCGCCGTTTACGTTTACCATTACCGGGCAGGACCGGCTGGGCAACCCGCTGCAAAACGGGCCGCTTGCCACCACGTGGCAATTTACCACCAGCAGCGACGCCACCCCGCCGGCCGTCACGCTCGGTCTTTCGGGCGGAACCACCGGCACCGGCCTGGCGCCAAACGGCACCGTGGTCATCTCCTTCACCGAAGCGATGCGGACCGGCTCGGTCGTCTACAGCCTTGAACCGGCGGCCTCCGGCTGGCTGAATTGGGATGTCGACAGCCGGATTGCCACCTTTTATCACATACAGGATTTTCCTGCCGGGCAGGTGTACACCTTCACCCTTGCGGCGGGCAAAGACCTGGCCGGAAACAGTCTGCCGGGGCCGGAGCAGTTGATTTTTAACACGATGGATACCACGCAATCTGTTTATCTGCCGCTGGTGATTAAATGAAAACGCCGTCTCGCCCGCCTGCGGAAGTTTTGAAGACCGCTACAGCTTTATGGCGGCGCGTCCCCGGTGGGCACAGTATGCCCATTGAAGGAAATAGTATGCGCCCTCTGTTGCGCCCCGGCGACACGGTTTTTGTGGAACACGCCGCCGGTATTCTGCGCCCCGGCGACATCATCGTCTTTTGGCACAAGCGCATCCCGGTTGCTCATCGCCTGATACGGGTTGAAGATAACCCGTCCGGGCCGGTGTTCATCACCAAAGGCGACAACGTGGCCCGTCCGGACGCGCCCGTCGGGGCCGAAGCCATCATTGGCCGGGTAAGCCGGGTGCAGCGCGGCGCTCATCAAATTGGGCTGGACAGCCCGGTTTGGCGGGGCGCGGGCAGGCTGTGGGCCGTGGGGCAGGCCGCGCCGGCAAAGCTGGTGCGCCTCCCCGCCGTCGCCCGCCGGCTGAT
>JAJRUC010000186.1 GCA_024278015.1 Chloroflexota bacterium | reverse complement strand
CTCGTGAGGGGGGAGAATGTAACACTTCCCCCCGTCAACGGGGGGATTGAGGGGGGCAAAAAATGGCAAAGCCGCTCTAACTGGTAACTTTATCTCTGATGCCTGAGTAGTTACTGTTATTTTATGACGCGGTTGAGTATATCTTGAATTT
This sequence comes from Chloroflexota bacterium, assembly GCA_024278015.1. Taxonomy (GTDB): domain Bacteria; phylum Chloroflexota; class Anaerolineae; order 4572-78; family 4572-78; genus JAJRUC01. The sequence goes on along the minus strand of JAJRUC010000186.1, from coordinate 8,408 downwards.
TGCTTGAATTGTTTACGTTTCTTTTACTGCAAAAAATGTAAAAACAAGTCATAATAGTAAATGAGAGAATATCGCCCTTAATGCGGTTAATTGATACGGTTGAAAGAGTGGTATGAGTAAAAATCCGGTAAAGGTGCTGTTAATTGAAGATGACCCGACCTACGCCTATGTGGTCAAGCGTATTTTAACCCATGCGGATACATGTAAATTCGTTGTCGAAACGGTTGAATACCTGTCTACGGCGCTGGAATGGCTGGATAGCCGGCTCTTTGATGTGGTGCTGCTGGATTTAACCCTGCCCGATAGCGCAGCCTTGCATACCTTGACAGAACTATCGTCTTACGCGCCGCATATGCCCATTATCGTTTTAACCGCCCACGCCGATGAAGAGATGGTGGGGCAGGCTTTGCAGAGTGGGGCGCAAGATTATCTGCTGAAAGGAAAAGTAACTCCTCCGCAACTGGTGCGGGCTATCCGGTACGCCATCCAGCGCAAAAAAGGGAGCGCGCTCCTCTCTGCCAACGAGGGCCGGTATCGGGCCTTGTTTGATTCGTTCTGGGATGTGGTCTATTTAACCAACCGCACCGGCAAGCTGGTAGATATTAACCAGGCAGCCGTAACCCTGTTTGGTTATACCAGAGACGAATTTTTGGGCATAGATGTGCGCTCGCTGTTTGTTTTTCCGGAAGACTGGTACCGGCTGAGCAAAATGCTGGATGCAGCCGGCAACATCCAGAATTCTGAAGTGAAGCTGCGAACCAAAGCCGGCAACGAGATGACTTGCCTGCTCACCATCAACATCCATAAAGCCCGTAACGGCAAAATTTTGGGGTATCAGGGCATTATCCGCGACATCACCGTCAGAAAATCACTGGAAGAGATGTGGCGGCGCTACGAATTTATCGTCAATACGTCCAAAGAATTTATGACCCTGATTGACCGTAATTACGTTTACGATGCCACCAACGAATCGTATTGCAACGCCCACGGCAAAGCGCGGTCAGAAATTGTGGGCCGGTCTGTGGCCGACGTCTGGGGCGAAGAACGGTATATCGCCCAAATTAAAGAAACACTGGACCAATGCTTTGCCGGGCGGGAAGTTCGGTTTGAGGGCTGGTTGGGGTTTTCAATTTTGGGCAAGCGGTATATGGATGTAACCTACTACCCCTATTACAACGCCGAAGGCGTTGTGACGCACGCCGTCGTCGTCTCCAGAGACATCACCGAACGCAAACAGGCCGAGAAAGCCTTAACCCGGGCGCACGCCCAAACGCAGCAGCTTTTGGCCTCTATCCCCTCTATTCTGATTGGCGTTGACGCCGATGACCAGATTACCCACTGGAACCGGCCCGCCGAACAAGCCTTTGGGGTGCGGGCCGAAGCCGCCATCGGACACCCGTTTCGGGATGTGACCATTCAATGGATGTGGGAGCCGGTGCTGGATAATATTCACTGCTGCCTGAATGAAGTGCGCCCCACCTCCGTCAATGATGTGCGATACACCCGCCCCGACGGCACGGAGGGGTTTTTGAATGTCACCATCAACCCCGTGCTGGAAGCCTCGGACCGGAAAACTGGCTTTTTGCTGATTGGCGAAGATGTGACCCAACGTAAAATTCTGGAAGGCCAGCTTAGTCAGGCCCAAAAACTGGAATCGATTGGACAGCTTGCCGCCGGCATTGCCCACGAAATCAATACGCCCACCCAGTACATCGGTGATAATATCCGTTTTTTGCAGGATTCATTCGCCGACCTGGCCGGCTTGTTTGAAAAACAACAGGTGTTGTTGACTGCCGCCAGAGAAAACGGCGTTCCGGCGGCGCTGGTTGATGACTTTCAGCAGGCAATTGAAGATGCAGACGTGGAATTTTTGGTGGAAGAAATTCCGGCCGCCATCTCCCAATCGCTGGAAGGCATTACCCATGTTTCCGGCATTGTGCGAGCCATGAAAGAGTTTTCGCATCCGGGCGTAGAAGAGAAAACCACCATCGACATCAACCGGGCCATTGAAAGCACCATCACCGTGGCCCGCAACGAATGGAAATATGTGGCCGAGGTTGAAACCGATTTGTCGCCCGATTTGCCGCTGGTTCCCTGCTTCCCCAGCGAATTTAATCAGGCGGTGCTGAATATCATCATTAATGCCGCCCACGCCATTTCCAACGTAACCGGCGAGCAGCCCAATCAAAAGGGCGCTATCAGCATCTCTACCCGTCAGGACGGCAATTGGGTGGAAGTGCGCATCACCGATACCGGCGGCGGCATCCCGGAAGCGGTTCAACCTAAAATTTTTGACCCGTTCTTCACCACCAAAGAGGTGGGCAAAGGAACCGGGCAGGGCCTTGCAATTACCCATTCGGTCATTGTAGAAAAGCACGGCGGCGCCATTGCCTTTGAAACCCAACCGGGCCGGGGCACAACCTTCATCATTCGGCTGCCCCTTGACAATACGCCCCGGAACGGAGACCTTTGATGCCGGCCAAAAGGCGCATTTTGTTTGTAGACGATGAAGTGAATTTGCTGGCCGGTTTGCGCCGTATGCTCCGCTCAATGCGCCGGGTGTGGGATATGCGTTTTGCGCAATGCGGCCCCGATGCGCTGGAGATGCTGGCCGAAGCGCCCTTCGATATTATTGTGACCGATATGCGTATGCCGGGCATGAACGGGGCAGAATTGTTGCATCAGGTGATGGCCCGTTATCCGCAGGTTATCCGCATCGTTTTGTCCGGGCAAGCCGACAGGGAATCGATTTTGGGCGCGTTGGGGCCAATTCATCAATACCTCTCAAAGCCGTGCGATGCCGATAATTTGAAAGCCACCTTGCAACGCGCCTGCTCTTTGCGCAGCCTGCTGGCCGGCGCCCGGTTAAGGCAAATTGCCTCCAGCACCCAGTCGCTGCCCAGCCGGCCCGCTTTGGTTGACGCTTTGCAGCAGGAATTGCAATCGCCCGATGTTTCTGTGAGGCGGGTGGGGCAAATTATTTCCAAAGACATGGGCATGAGCGCCAAAATTTTGCAACTGGTCAACTCCGCTTTTTTGGGGACAAGCTCGCATATTTCCGGTCCGGCGCAGGCCGTCAGGTTGCTGGGCCTGGACACGCTCAAAATACTGGCTTTTTCCGGCGATGTTTTCACCAGGTTCAACCCGGTCGGCGGCGGGGCGCCGGCCCTTGAAGCCCTGTGGGGGCACAGCGATACAGTAGCCGCCTGGGCCGGGGCCATTGCCCAGGCCGAAGGTCTGGCGGAACGGGAGGTGAATTACGCCCGCATGGCCGGTTTGCTGCACGATGTAGGCAAGCTGGCGCTGGCAACGTCCCTCTCCGCCGCTTTGCCGGCCCCGGCCAACGGCGCGGCAGACAGGTCTCCGGTTGGGCTGGAACAGCAAACTTTTCAGGCCACCCACGCCCATTTGGGCGGCTATCTGCTGGGTATTTGGGGCTTGCCCACCCCCGTGGTAGAGGCCGTTTTTAGCCATCACACCCTGAAAGCATCACCGGACGCCCCCATGACTCCGGCTTTGGCGGTGTTTGCGGCCAACGCGCTGGCTAACGACCACTGCCGCTATTTTATAAATGAGGTCGCCTGGGTGGCTCGGTTGTCTGTATGGCGGCAGGCATGTTTATCGATAAATTCGGGTTGTGACGAAACGATGTATTCAGCGGTTGTTGGGAAAGAAATCTGATGAATCAGAAAATTTTGTTTGTAGATGACGACCCAAATTTGTTGGCCGCTCTTAAACGGGGCCTGCGCAAGCAGTTTGAGTTTGACGTGGCTTTGGGGCCGGAACAGGGATTATCCATACTTGATGAGAACGGGCCGTTTGCCGTGGTGGTGGCCGATATGCGTATGCCCGGCATGAACGGCGTTCAGTTTTTGGCTGAAGTGAAAACCCGCTCGCCCGATACCGTGCGCATGATGTTAACCGGCAATGCCGATTTGCAAACGGCCATTACGGCGGTAAACGAAGGCAATATCTTTCGCTTTTTAACCAAGCCGTCGTCGCAAGAAGTGCTGGCTGTGGCCCTGAACGCCGGCTTGACGCAATATCGGCTGGTGACGGCGGAAAAAGAACTGCTGGAAAAGACGTTGATGGGTAGCATCAAAGTCCTCACCGAAATGTTGAGCATGGCAAACCCTATGGCCTTCAGCCGGTCGGCGCGCATCAGAAACTACGTCAGGCACATCGGTATGATGATGAAGCTCCCAAACTGGTGGCAGTACGAAGTGGCCGCCTTGTTATCGCAAATTGGTTGCGTCACCCTGCCGCCGGATATGTTGGACAAATTTTTTGCCCGGATGCCATTTTCGGCGGAAGATGCGGAGATGTTTGCCAACCACCCGAAGGTGGGCCAAAATTTGCTGGTGAACATTCCCCGGCTGGGGCCTATCGCCAAAATGATTGGCTCGCAGCAAAAATCGTTTCACAGCTATCCGCCTATCATCGAAATGACGGAAGAAGAAAGAACCGTGGCCCTGGGCGGCCAGATTTTGCGCATAGCCCTGGATTTTGACCAACTTATCGTCAGCGGCAAAGACCACCTTGAAGCCTTGCGGATACTGCGCACTCGCCGCGACAACTATAACCCGGACCTGCTGGGCGTGCTGGAAACGCTGCCCGTTAGCCGGGGCGGGCAATCGGTAAAGGTGATTAAGGCCAAAGAACTGAGAATTAGTATGATTGCCGACCAGGACATAGAAGCCCTGAACGGGTTGCTGCTGGTTCCAAAGGGACAGGAAATAACGTATCCTGTTTTGGAAAGGTTGCGTAACTTTGCGCAACGAATAGGGCTTGTGGAACCTATTCGAGTCATTATCCCACCTTCGCGGGGTGGATAATCAGCCATACAGGGTGATATTATTATGCCGAAACTAGATTTTGAAGTCATCTTTAAATTTACACATAAATTACCCAGTTTGCCGCAAACAACCTTGCAAGCGCTCCAGATAATCGAAAACCCGGAATATAATATTACCGCTTTGGCAAATGTAATTGGTCTGGACCAAGCCCTGGCCGCGCGGGTGTTGCAGTGGGCCAACAGCCCCTTTTACGGGTTGCGATTTAAAGTTTCTACCCTGGAACACGCCATTATGGCCATGGGTACGGTAGCGGTAAGAGATTTGCTGTTGACTATATCCGTCAGCGAAATGTTCAACCGCAAAATGTCCGGCTACGGGATTGACCGGGGCGGGTTGTGGAATCATTCCGTGGCCGTGGCGGCCGGCTCGCGCCGGCTGGCTAAAATGCAAAAATTTTCCCATCCCGAACAGGTTTTCATTGCCGGGCTGCTGCACGATATTGGCAAACTGGTGCTGAACGAGCTGCTTGATTACGAAAAAAACTGGCACGATGAATGGATAAAACTGCAAAAAAGCGGTATTGGTTTTATGGAACTGGAACGCTGGTTTACGGGCATGGACCACGCCCATTTGGGGGGGCGCATTGCCGAACAGTGGGGGCTGCCTTCTATTTTGGTGGAAGCCATTGCCTGCCACCACGAACCACGGCTGGCAACCATAGACCCCGCCGTGACCCTGTGGGTTCACCTGGCCGACGCCGCCGCCCTGATGATGGGTGTTGGTCTGGGTGCAGATGGCCTGAATTATGAATTGCGAGATGATTTGCTGGAGCAGTACCCGGCCATCGATTTTGAAGGACTGATTGAGGTTGAAGCTCAGGCCGTTCAGGATGCCAGTGGCCTGGTGGGCGGGCCGGCTTGAAATTATTGGCGGGAACAGGATAAACGATGTCAAAAATTATCGCTATCAGCAATCAAAAAGGGGGCGTGGCTAAAACCACCACGTGTATGTCTTTGGGGGCCGGCCTGGCCGAATTGGGGCAGCGCGTTTTGGTGGTCGATCTGGATTCTCAGGCCAATTTAACCGTAGCCGCCGGGCTGGATGACGAAGCGTTGGCCTGGAGCATCGCCGATTTGCTGGCTGCTGAAGGCGACACCCCGGCAGAGGCAGCCGAAGCGGTCATTTGCCCCACCGCTATGGCCGGCCTGAAAATTTTGCCGGCGGATTTGCGCCTGGCCGGGACGGAACGCCTGCTGTACGATAAACCGGACTACGAATTTCGGCTGGCCGAAATCCTGAGCCGGTGGGAGAACGTATACGACATCATCCTGCTGGATTGCCCCCCTTCGCTGGGGGCGATAACGTTAATGGCCCTGACGGCGGCCCGGTATGTGGTGGCCCCGGTTCAATGCGAATATTATGCCGCCCGGGGCTTAAACCGCTTGCTCGATATTGTGGGCGCGGTCAAAGATCGCACCAACCCTGATTTACGCATCTTTCTGCTGGCAACGTTGTATGACCAGCGGAATAAAATTTGCCGGGAAATTCTGGGCCGGCTTCAGACGCATTTTTCTGACACGATGCTCAAGACCGTTATTGGCATCGACACCCGGTTGCGGGAAAGCCCCATTGCCGGCGTGCCGGTTTTATTGTACGCCCCGTCCACCAGAGCCAGCCGGCACTATCGCGCCCTGGCGCAAGAAATAATGGTAAAAACGGCAGACCATCGGCCGGCCTGAAACTGCCCGGAGACCTGTAAGTAAGGAGACGTGATTTGCATGAGCAAATATACAAAACTGGAAGCAGGCTTGAAGAATCTGTTCTCAAAACCGGCTTCAGCGCCGGACACAACCGAGGCGCCCGCGCCCGAACCCCGGCCCGCGCCCGAACCGGCGGCCAAAACCCCCCCGCCCGCCCCGGAGATTCCCGCCCCCGCCCCGGATGAGGGTGGCGCAAAGGTGACAGCCCGGACCGCACCCTCCGGCGATACAGACATCGAGACGGCTTCGGAGAATGAAGTGCAACTGGTTATCTTCAAACTGGCCGATGAATATTACGGCCTGGATGTCGGCACAGTGGACAGCATCATCAAAATGCAAGTAACCACCATCATCCCGCACGCTTTTGATTACGTGGAAGGCGTAACCAACTTGCGGGGGACGGTGCTGCCTGTGGTCGATTTAAGGACGCGCTTCGGCATGGAACAGGCCGCGTTTACCAAAAATACGCGGGTGGTGGTGGTTATGACCGGCAGCGACCTGGTGGGCCTGGTGGTTGATGCCGTTACCGAGGTTTTGCATATTTCACAAAAAAGTATTGAACCGCCCTCCTTCTTTGTGGCTTCACTGGATTCCGCTTACATTGTCGGTATCGCCAAAATGAAGGACCGCCTCATTACCTTGCTGGATCTGGACAGAATCTTCACCAGGCAAGATGCGCCGGATAAAACAGCGGCCTGACGAATATCAGTTTACAGAGCAATGTTTACGCATTTTTTATGGCGCAACTTTATTTTTGGCCGATAAATATTGAGAACAGCTACCGGCGGTTCAAAGCGACACAAGGTGGAATTATGGCAAAAATTTTGATAGTGGAAGATAGCCTGCTGATGAGAGAAACGCTCAGGCAAATGCTTGAGCTGGACGGCTATGACGTGATTGAGGCAGAAGATGGCCCCACCGGCATTTCGCTGGCGCAAGATGCCAGACCGGATTTAATTATTCTGGATATTATGATGCCTTATATGTCCGGAACGCAGGTTATTCGGTATTTGCGTAATGACCAGACGTTGCGGCCAATTCCAATTATTGTGTTATCTGCCGTAAACCAACCGGCGCAAGTTTTAAGCGTGCTGGAATTAAGCGTACATGATTACCTGCTGAAACCCGTAGACCACACCACCTTGCAGCAGCGCATTGAAGCGGCTTTGGCTCGCAAGCATCAAACCAAAACTTTATACAGACGCAATAACGAGGATACAGGACCATGGGCAACCAATTAGTTTTTGATATAGAAGCCGATGAGATGGATATTTTTCTTGACGAAGTCAATGAACATCTTCAGGCTATGGAAAGTGGTATCCTGGACCTGGAACAAGTTCATGATGCCGATACCCTGAACCGGGTTTTTCGGGCGGCCCACACCATCAAGGCCCTGGCCGGCACGGTGGGCCACCATCACATGGCCGATTTGACCCACACTATGGAAACGCTCTTCGACGCTATGCGTACCGGAGAGATAACCCCCACCAGCGAGGTGGCCGACAGTTTGCTTTCTACCGTTGATATTTTGAAAGCCCTGCGCGATGAAATCTCCAGCGGCGAGGCCAGCGGCGTAGAAGTTAACGATGTGTTGGCCGAACTGAGGATGATTTTGGACGGAGAGCCGCAAGCGGCAAACGGCCAAAGCGGCGCCACCCGGTCTGTCGCGGCTACCGGCGAACTGTCTGCCGCGCAAACCGGCCAGGCCAAACAACTTTTGCAGAAAGGATACGCCCTGTTTGAGGTGGTGGTTCACACCGACCCGGCCAGCTTTGCTCCCTCGGCCCGGCTTTCTCAAGCGGCCATTGCCTTGATGGACATCGGTGAGCTAATCTCTCAAGTACCGTCTATG
>JAJRUC010000185.1 GCA_024278015.1 Chloroflexota bacterium | reverse complement strand
TGTTTTACGTCATTCAATTTCGATTATGGCATCGCCGCCGGTAGCAGCCGGCGTCGTCGCCCCTGATTCCGGCCCAATATCTTGCATTAATGCCAACTTTCTGCTATCAATTTCTATGGTGGTATTTTTACCGGCGTTTATTTGGTTGATGAGCGACAAATGGACAGCACAGATATAGCGTACCTCAAAAGTGAAGATGAATTTAACCGCGCCCAGTCTAAAGTGCTGATTGAAAACATCATGGCCGGCGTCAACGGTTCAAACCTGAACCTCTTGTCGTTTGATGATGTGGTGCAAAAATTACGACTGCGCAATACGGTGAACAAAGGCTTGCAGGATGTTCCCCTGAAGCAAATTGCGGGCAGTTGCGGGCGCTACACCGATTTTACGCGCACGTTTACGCCCCGGCGCGCCGGCAGAGACAAGGAACGGTGGCGGCAAATTTTTACCCTGGCCACCACCGGACGCGGCTTTCCGCCCATTGAAGTCTATAAAATTGACCAGGTCTATTTTGTGCGCGACGGCAACCACCGCGTTTCGGTGGCTCGCAAGCTGGGCTGGAAAACCATTCAGGCCTATGTCACAGAGCTGCCCACGGCCATCACCCTGAAACCGGATGTGCAACCGGACGAGTTGCTGATAAAAGAAGAGTGCGCCATCTTTCTGGAAAAGACCCGGTTTCACAAACTCAGGCCCCAGGCCGATATTTCCTTTACCACGCCGGGGCAATACCATCGCCTGTTGCGACAAATTTCGGTTTACCACTATTATCTTTTTATGAACCGGCGGGATATTCCGCGCTATGACGACGCGGTGATTGACTGGTACGATAATTTTTACGCCCCGATGATTGAGCGCATCAAAAAAAGCGGGGTGATGCGCCTGTTTCCCCATCGCACCGCCGATGATTTATTGGCCTGGGTAGTAGAACATCAGCAAGAGTTGCAAATTTCCACTCAAATTGATGAGGTGGGCTACGTTAAAGACAAGACCGCCTTTTTACAGTTTCTGGACCGGCTTTCACCGTTGAACGTGGCGAAGATTGAAGTCGGCCGCAAATTGAAGCAGGTCTTCGGCAAAGAAGCCGGAAAACGGCGCAACCCCAACCCGTAAAGCGGCAAAAAATACGTAATTTACGCCGGGCCGCCTTGTTTCGCCGCCCACAGGTCGTCGGCCAGGGCCAGCAAATCGTTGTGAAAACGCAAAATTTGCCGCCACCGGGCCGGAATACCATTGTAGCCGTAATACGCGCCCGCAATTTGGCCGTACACCGCCCCGGTGGTATCGGCATCTTCCCGTAAATTAACGGCCAAAATGGCGCCGTCAGCAAAATTATCGGTGCGATGGAACGCCCACAGCGCCGCCTCCAGCGTGTGGGCCACATAACCGCTGGCCTGAATTTCGGCTTCTGTTTTTCCCTTGAACGAGCCGCGCCCAATTTCGGCGATGGCCGGATGCAGGTCTGTCCATAATTCGCCGGCGGGATGATACCACGACGAAAGCAAATCGGTTTTGCGCGCGCCGTAAATGGCCCCAAAGAGCAGCCCGCCAAAATAGCGACAGGCAGAGACCGCCTGCGGGGCGCCGTGCGTCACCAAAGACTGGTCGCCGCTGTGGTAAATGGCCGCCGCCGCCGTCAAGGTCGCCCAGTGCCACCGCATGGCTGTCACCCGCGCCGAAGGTGCTGCTGATGGGGAAGGTGGCGGGTCCGACCCCTGCCGCCGCTCGGAACTGCCACACGTAGGGGGCAATGGAGCGGTCCCCGACAGCCGTCACCCCGGTGGTGATGCTGGTCTGCACCATCTCGCCCGGTTTGAAGGCGTTGTGCGGACTCAGGGTGATGTCTCCGCCGCTGACGCTCAAGGTTTCGGTCAACCAACCGCTTTGCATGGCATGCACCGCAAAAGTGCGGCTGGTGACGGTGGTGCTGTCCATATTTCGGTCATAGGTAGCTGTCACCGTGCTTGTCAATGCCACGCCGGTCGCGTTGCTTATCGGACTGGTTGATTGCAGAGTCGGCCCCTGCGCGAACACAATCGGCAAAGCAAAAACCGGCATACTGACAAGTACAATACCCATCATCATAAGCTTGTTTAAGAAACTCCGTTTGTGGCGTCACATTTGAAACCCTCCGTATTCGAATGTAAACAGATTGAGATATACTATCAATTATATGCCTTGTTTTTTACAAGTTCCGGTAAAGGGTCAATGCGTTTCAGTTTGGGGGCAGACTTGGAAAAAATTCGCCGCCGCGCCCGCAAGTGCATCGGGATTTCACCTCGAATTAAAATTCAAGGCTCACAACTCAAGCCGACTTAAATCGGCTTGGGCTTTTAGCCCGAAAATTCATTTCGGGGCGAAACTACCCGTAATAGCGAGTGTGTTTTGATGCGTTTTTCCAAGTCTGACAGGGTTGTATGATGCACCCCATATTGACCGCATGGGGCAGATGTTTTACTCGACATCACCCTCCATATTGCAGGGTACTTTGGATAAGCCGTAGCTCACGTTATAAACATGAGCTACAAATTTATGGGGGTGCTTCAAATTGGCGGATAGAAATAATTTGGTATGCAGGAACAGAACGATGACGGGCATTCATCCAATATGCTTCAAACATATTTGTTTCATCGGTCGAAAATAACCGCCAAAAATTCGGCAATCGCTCAGTTGCGCAACACCAGCGGTAAAAACACCGTGTGCGGGGTGATGAGCCGCCCGTGAATATCTTGATAGGATGTGCCGTCACGCTGATGCTCCCAGACGACAATAAAGTTGGTATGGCCGCCGGCCGCAATCGGGCTGGTTCGGTCTGCCGTTGAACCGGGAGAGACAATGCTGAATTGAGATTCCATCGTCTCGTCCGGTTGCACCAAACGCCCCCAGATACCATATTTGAGGTTTGTGTATCGGGTTTGCCAAGTGACGAGGTACTGCGTTCCTGACAGGTTGCAGGCCACGTCCGCTTCTCGCTCGGGAGACGTGGTATCATCAATTTGATAGACATTGCCGACGGCACCCGTGCCGGCAATGAAGCGTGCATAGACGGCATCGTTGCTTGTCTCCTGATCCGATTGCCAAACTACCAGATATTGATCGGCTTCGGAACAGGCGGCCACCGCAGGATGAATCTCAACAGCAGGCCAGCCCGCGATACCGAATTCGCCCCCGAAATTATCGTTGAGATTGCCCGTCAACCGTATCCCAAAGATGTCCACCGCATTGTCATAGACCACCAGATATTCGTTTCGCGCCAAGTTATAAGTCACATCAGGGTTGACGCGATTCTGCGTGGTGTGGCTGATGGTGAGGTCGCTGGCACCGCCGGGAAAACTTCCATCAGCCGCTTTGACCCGCCGCCCGCTGATGTACATTGGTGGCGACCCGGCTTGATATTGGTTCGCCCAGACTACCAGAAATTCCTCCGCTGTCCGGCCATAGGCTACCTTTGGGTTCCACTGGTGGGTGGTCCAGGTGGTGATGGCAAACTCTTTCAGACTGGTGCTAGGCCCGTCCCAAGGGATGAACCGCCCGTACAAATCCCAGTCACTGCCATCGCCAGGGGCATCAAATACCCAGACCACCAAATAGCGGTCGTTAACGGAGTCATAGGCAACATCAGGTTGAGCACTATCTTTGGTTGCATGTTCGTAAACGGTGAAGGTACTCAAAACCTCGCCGGTGTCAGATATTCGTGCCGCCCGAATGTCGCGGGTGCCGAGCGTCCACACGGTATGCCAGACCACCAGGTATTCATGGTGATTCCGGTTATAAGCCACAGCCGGTAAATATTCCTGATTATCCAACCCCGAAATGGTAATCTCGCCGCTCAGGCGTGAGCTGACTCTTGCCGATTCCGCTGACAATTCTGGAATCCGGGCACTCGCACGACTGCCACTGACGACCCACAAGATAGCACCGGCAACCAGAATAACGAGCAAATTTCGTTTGACAAACATTTTTCCCTCCTTGGAGAATAAAACAGTTGTATTACGACGAGCGTTTCTTGCGAAACAGTTTCTGTGCTAATGGTGGCAAGGGTTGTTTCGTCAAATTTTGTCCGTGTCAGTAACCTCATTGCAAGCAAAAGCCCATACATGCCAGTCGTGAGTAATTATATTAGGACTTACGCAGTTGCAACATTTTACCCCCCTCAGTCCCTGATGAAGAAACCGCTTCGCGCCCTCAAGCGGGGGAAATTAGCTCCTCCCCCGACAGCGGGGGACGCGAAGCGGGGAGGGGGTAAAACACCGTGATTT
>JAJRUC010000184.1 GCA_024278015.1 Chloroflexota bacterium | reverse complement strand
CTCTGCGCTACGTCACTACCATGCCGGAAGCGATGGGCGCCGAAGAACACCTGCTTCGCTACTTAAACATCATCGAAGAATTCAAGCCCCGGCATGTGGTGCTGGACGCCATCTCTGCCTGCCGGCGTATGGGAGGCCAACAGGTGGCTTACGAGTTTCTGATGCGCCTGCTTAATTTTCTGAAGGCCAGGGGAATTACCGCCTTCTTCATCAACCAAACAACAGGAGCCACCGACAAGCTGGAAATTTCCGGTAACGGCATCTCCTCAATGGTAGATGCGGTCATCCTTATCAGTTATGTGTATGGCGATGGAGAAACCAACCGCGTGATTCAGGCTCTCAAGATGCGCGGTTCGTCTCACTCGAATCAGGCCCGCGAATTCCGAATTACTGATGACGGCCTGAAAATTGAGGACGTGTACGTGGGCAGGGGCGAGGTGCTGACCGGCACGGCCCGCCAAATACAAGAGGCGCAAGACAGGCTGGAAATCCAGCGCACGGAAAATATCCTGCGGCTGAAGGAACGGGAACTGGCCGCATTAAAGGCCGAGCTGGAATCGGAAACCGCCCAAATTGAAGTCCAAATTGAAAACGCCGAACTGGAACTAGCCAACCTGAAACTTGAGCGCGACCGCGCCCGCCTGGAGCGCAACCGCCGCGCCCAAACACGAGACGGAATGACGGGCCACGCCACCTCCGATGAATCCGGCGGGGAAAAGGAGGTTTAAGGATGGCGACGCACCCTCAGGCCGACGACAACTTGCCGCCCACCCGGTATCACCTGCGATTGTTCATCGCCGGGAATGAGCCGAACTCTCGCCTGGCGAAACAAACGCTGCAAAAACTTTGCGAAACCTACCTGAAAAAAAATTACACCCTGGAAGTGGTTGATGTCTTGCAAGATTACCAGGCCGCCATAGAAAATCGGGTGCTGGTGGCCCCCACCCTGATGATAGTGGCCCCCGAACCGCCGGCCACTATCATCGGCTCGTTAAGCAATATCCGGAAAGTCCTGAACGCTTTGGGCTTGCCGGAAAGCGAAACCTTTGATGAATGACCAACCGGCCAAAAAACTGACACACGAAGAACTGGAACTCCGGCTTGCAGAGGCGGAAGAAACCCTGGCCGCATTGCGTCGCGGCGAGATAGACCTGCTCATTGGCGATGCGGCGGCCTATGTGTTGCGCATTCGTGAGCTGGAAGAAGAACTGGAAGCAACAGCCGGCCAGTGGCAGGCAGTCTTTGACGCGGTGAGCGATTCGGTGATGCTGATGGACACCCGCTATCGCATCCGGCGTTGCAACCGGGCTGCGGCCGCGATGCTGGGCAAAAATGCGGCGAACATTGTGGGCCGCCCCTGCTGGGAAGTGGTTCACAATGCCGGCCGGCCCATCGATGGCTGTCCGCTGCTCCGGATGAAATCGTCCCGCAAGCGGGAAACAATACGGCTGGATGAGGGCGACCGGCAACTTCAGATGAGCGTAGACCCCATCTACGATGAGACCGGCGCGCTGACCGGCATTGTGCATATCATCACCGACATCACAGAGCAAGTGCAGTTGGCAGCAGAACGGCTGAAGCTGGAAACGCAACTGCGCCAATCGCAAAAAATGGAAGCCATCGGGCAGTTGGCCGGCAGCATTGCCCACGATTTTAACAATATGCTGGTGCCCATCCTCGGCTACGCAGATCTGGGCCTGAGGCAGGCCCCGACAGAGAGCAAATTTTACAACAACTTAAGCCGGATAAAAGAGGCAGCAGAGCGGGCCGCAAACCTCACCCGCCAGATTTTGGCCTTCAGCCGCAAACAACTTTTATCGATGCAACTTGTTGACCTGAATCAGGTGGCAGCCGGCTTCCAGAAAATGCTCAAACGGCTTATCGGCGAAGACATTCAGTTGGCGTTGCATCCGGCCCCTGATTTGCACCTTATCAACGCAGACCCGGCCCAACTGGAACAGGTTTTTTTGAATTTGGCAGTGAACGCTCGTGATGCGATGCCCACCGGCGGCCGATTAACCATCGAAACCGCCAACGCCGTGCTGGATGAAGCCTATGCGGCGCATCACCCCGGCGCAGAGCCGGGGAAGTATGTGATGGTGGCTGTCAGCGATACCGGCATCGGTATTGATGCCGAAACCCAACAACGTATCTTTGAGCCTTTCTTCACCACCAAACCGGAAGGAGCCGGCACCGGGCTGGGGCTTTCAACCGTATTCGGCATTATCAAACAGCACGGCGGCAATATTTGGGTGTACAGCGAGCCTGGACAGGGGACAACCTTCAAAATCTACCTGCCGGCTGCCGCAGATGATGTCCTGACCGCAGCCGCAGAGCGATCCAAATCCACCCAACTGGCCGGCACAGAAACAATTCTGGTAGTTGAAGATGAGCCGGGCGTCAGGCAATTGGCCGTGGAAACCTTGCGAGCCTACGGCTATTACGTACTTGAGGCCGATGGCCCCGCCGAGGGCCGGCAACAGGCCGAAGCATTTAACGACCCCATCCATTTGCTGTTCACCGACGTGGTTATGCCCGGCACAAACGGCCGGGAATTGTACGAACACCTTTCGTCTGTGCGCCCTGACTTGAAGGTGTTGT
>JAJRUC010000183.1 GCA_024278015.1 Chloroflexota bacterium | reverse complement strand
TGAGCGTGAACGCATAAAACAAAGTTACACCCAGGCCGCCCTCACTGTGGCCCGGCTTTTTCTTGAAGACAATCAGGCGCAACAGGCGTTAGCCGTTTGCCGCCGCATTTTAGCGGAACAGCCGGACCTGGAAGCAGCGCACCGGCTGGCGATGCGCGTTCATAGCGCAATGGGCAATCGCGGCGCCATTGCCCGCCAGTTTGAGCAATGCGCCCAAATTCTGCGGGATGAATTCGGGCTGACCCCCTCGCCTCAAACCGTTTCCCTGTACCAATCTCTCGTCTTCTGAAAAGTTGTGGTGAATACAGATAGTACGCGCTTTCACCTTGACAATATTAACCCGGTTTTTTGTACAAACCAACATTAAATTGGTGGTGGTAATTTTTGACTGATGGGACAAATTGTCTTTCCCCCTCTCCCTAACCCTCTCCCCCAAGGGGAGAGGGAATTTTGCTCCCTCCCCTTTTAGGGGGAGGGTTGGGGAGGGGGTTTTCGTCCATCAGTCAATTCTAGCCACTACCACTAAATTTTCTTGCCGCTTGTTTTGAACGTCAAGCTGCGACAAAGACGTTCCAAACCCCGGCCTGAACCAGCTTGCCAACAACACACTACCGGCTCGCCCGTTACCGCCCGGCGCAGAAAACGGGCATTTTTCTCCCCCGCCGCGTCCCCTGTCCCGTCCCCTGTCCGCTGATACACTGAAATCACCTTCTGGTTTGCAGAAGGCAATCAGTGTATTTAGCGAAAGGGGACCGTGATGAGGAACAAAGCTACAAATTTTGCCTTCAAGCTGGATAAAAAACATCTGCAACTGGGATTGGCCGTTTTAACCCTGATACTCTTTGTGTTGGGGGCAGGCGCACCCGGCGCCGACGGCGGCGGGCAGTGACGCCATGATTTTGTTGCCGGCCATTGTGGCAGGTCTGCTGGCCGTTTGGTTGCGAAGCCGCCTCACCCGCACCCCCGTTTCACCCCCCGCCCTACGCATGACCGGATTGGTTATAGTTGCGTTTTTACCTCAATGGCTGGCTTTTTATCTGCCCGTTACCCGACGTTTAACATCTGTACAGTTGGCCGCCACGGTTCTGATTGGCTCTCAATGTTTGCTGCTGGTTTTCGCATGGCTCAATCGCCATCAGGCCGGTTTTTGGGTGCTGGGGATTGGGCTGTTGCTCAATTTCATCGTCATTGCGGCCAACGGCGGCCTGATGCCCATTGCCCCTCATCTAATTGCCGAAACGCTCCCCAACTTGCCCGCTACCGCCTGGGAAACAGGCGCCCGGCTGGGCTGGAACATTATTTTACCCGCCGCCGATACCCGGCTTCGGATGTTGGCTGACACGCTGCTGACGCCGGCATGGTTGCCGTACCGCAAAGCGCTTAGCCCCGGAGATGTTCTGATTTCGCTGGGCGCGTTTTGGGTGCTGTGGTCAATGGGAGGCCGCACTTCATTACAGGAGGCCGCATGAAACCCGCCCAATCTGAAAGGCACACTTTGCTGGAGAACATTCTGCGCAACAAAGAGTTAAGCCGCCTGTTGACCGCCGCCGTGGTTAATTTGAATTTCCAAAAGACGCTGCTGCAAGACCCGCTGCGGGCTACCGCCGCCGGTTTTAACGGCGAACTTTTTGACCTGGCCCATGAAGAAGAACACCTGATCCAGTCTATCAAAGCGTCATCGCTGGCTGATTTTGCGCTGCAACTGGCTCAACCAAACAAAAAATCAAGCACCAATATTCCAGTTTAACGCCAAAGATAATGATGGATTTGAGGGAGGCACGATGTTAAAACTGATAGAGGGGTATATGACCAAAAGAAAAGCAAGCATCCAGCTAACCCACCAGATTGCCGAACTGGTGACCATTGCCCTGGCCGAAATTTACATCGCCCGGAACACAGACGGAAAGTTCCGTAACACGGCCACAACTATCGAGAATCTGGAAGAAATACTGCTGCAAATCAGGAAACCGCTTCACCATTTAATGGTCGAACTGGCTTCAGCGCCCATCAGTCAGGAATCGCTGGAAAAAGCCCTGGCAAGCGACTTTCCCAATTAAACTCAACTATCCGCAGCCCCGGCAATAACCACAACGTATTCCCCTTTGGGCGTGCCTTGCGTTTCGTTCACCCAGGCCAGCAAATCCGAAAGCGTGCCGCGCCGGACGCGCTCGTACAGTTTGGTCAGGTCGTTTGCCAGCGCGGCGGGCCGGTCTCCAAAAACCTCGCGCGCGTCTTCCAGAAAGGCGGCCAGCCGGTAGGGGCTTTCGTAGTAAATCAGCGTGTGCGGCGAGTGTTGGTCAACGGCCAAAAATCGGTGGCGGCGGCCCTGTTTGCGAGGGGGAAAACCCCGAAAGGTGAAGCTATGCACCGGCAGGCCGGACAATACCACGGCCATCACCAACCCCGTCGCCCCCGGAACCATCGTCACTTCCAACCCGGCTGCAATGGCCCGCCGCACCAGCGTGTAGCCGGGGTCAGAAATACCGGGCGTGCCGGCGTCCGTCACCAGGGCCACCGATTTCCCGTCTTGCAGCAGGTGAATAATGCGCTCGCCGGCGCGGGCTTCGTTATGCTCATGAAACGAAATTTGCCGCTTTTTGATATTAAAATGTTTCAGCAATCGCCCGGTTTTGCGGGTGTCTTCGCCGGCAATAAAATCTACTTCGCCCAAAACCTCCAGACCGCGCAGAGTCATATCGCCCAAATTGCCGATGGGCGTCGCCACCAGATACAACATATTACCAGTCCCGATGGATGGCTTCGGCCCGCCATTGGCGGATGGTGGCCCAGGCTTCATCCGGCTCCTTGCCCATCACCCACAGCAAGGCGTAAATCTGGCCCTGAACGTTAGCCAGCATAATTTCATCGTCCTTGTAATATTCCAGTTTTTCTTTCAGCAGATTAAGCATCAGGCTGACATCTTGTATTTGTTTCATTAATCCCCCTCGCGTTCCACAAAATCAGTGATATGGTTTCAATATAGAGGATCGTCCGGCCAAAATGAAGGCCAACAGCGCCCCGGCAGAATCAATCAGCACGTCGGCCGGTTGGCCGTGCCTGCCGGGGACGAAGGTTTGATGCCATTCGTCGGAGATAGCGTAGCATATTGTCAGCCCTAACGCCAAAACCAGCACCCATTTTGAAGAAAAGGACGGTATGCTGTTCAAAGCGCGCGCCCACAATAAAAAGAGAAGGGCGTAAGCTGCGGCGTGAGCCAGTTTTTTCAGGATAATATCAACCCGTATGTCCGGGGCCTGGGGCAGGCTGGGTTGGTTTGAAAGAAGGAAAATCAGCCCCATCCAGCCGAACAGGAACACCCAGGCAGACCAGCGGGGCAATAACCTGGGCGCGGACGGGTGGACAACATCAAAAATATTCATCAGTCGTTGGCCCGATAAGCGGCTTCTACATTTTTAACCAACTCGTCCCAGCAGAATTGGCGGTTGACATAGCGGGCGGCCTCTTGTCCCAGGGTGCGCTGAACGCCCGGCTCAGACAGAATCGTCAATGCGGCGTGGGCCATAGCCCGATGGCTATCGGCCACCACCAGAAAGCCGGTGCGGCCATGCTGAATGTATTCCGCGTTTTGGCCCACGTTGCCGGCCACCACCGGCACTCCCGCCGCCAGCAAATCGAGCAACTTGACCGAGCATTTGGTGCGGTTGAGGGGGGTGTCTTCGTAGGGATAGACAGCCACGTTGGCGGCGGCAAAATAGTAGGGCAGGTCTTCTTTTTTCACCCAGCCGGCGAAGACCAGTTTTTCGGCCAGGCCGGCTTGCCGGGCCATTTCGGCCAGACGGTCTTCTTCGCCGAAGAAGCCGCGCCCCACAATCAGCCAGCGGGTTTCCGGCAAACGATGATTAATTTCCAGCATCACCTTCAGCAAAAACTCCAGCCTGAATTCAAAAAAGCGGGTGTAAAGCAGCACCAACGGATAGCCGAACAGGTGATACTGAACCCGCACCCGGCTTTCAAACTCGCGCTCGCCCACCCGCAGGTCCTTCCACAGTGGAAATTTGGCCGGGTCAAGCGACGGTTGAAGCATGGGGTCAAGGCCCGCGCCCACGGCGGCCATCTCGTTTTCCCAGTTGTAATACGCCTTCATGGCATTGCCCGGGCTTTTGATGGGCCGCACCCCGTTTGGGGT
>JAJRUC010000182.1 GCA_024278015.1 Chloroflexota bacterium | reverse complement strand
GATGGCTTCGAGTGCCACCTTGAATTTGAATTCGTTGCTGTATTGCTTACGTTTTTTTGCCACGGTTTTTCCTCCACAGGTTATGATGATTATACCTCAAATCCACCTTAACTCGTGGTCCGAATTTTGGGGGTAAGTATAACCTATTTGGACAATCGAGCAGGTGGAGAGCGCGCCCTACGACACCACCCGGCTCAACCTGCCGGAGACCTTCACCGGCGGGCGGACGTATGCTATCCAGTACGGGCGGCGGCTGGTCTTCAGCGGGGCGGGGTCACTTGCCACCACCCTGCGCATTCCGGCGGGCATGGTCAACAGCGCCACGCTGGACGCGCTCATCAGCAACCTCACCACCAACGGCGCGGTGGATATCAAAGTGGACATCGGCAGTGACGGGACGTGGGACTGGACGGCGGCGCCCAACGTCGGCGGGGCGGCGACGCTCAACAGCCCCGAGCTGGCGACGGCGTTCAACGCCTACTGGTCGGCGCACGGCGCGCCCACGACCGGCACGCTCGATGTACCGCTGACCGTCTATCTCGGACGGGCGGGGCAAGTTCTGCTCACCAATGCCCAACTCACCCCGTCGGGGAGCAGCTTGCGAGCGATTCGACTGCCCGCGCGGGCGTATGATTCGGTCACGCTCGATTTGTCGCTGGGAGACAGCGGCTCGGGGGCGTATACCGTCGCCGCCGATGTGGGGGATGACGGCTCCATCGACTGGAGTGCGGCGGGCAGCGACACCTTCCCGCTGGCGCTGACCACCGGCAATCTGGCGAGCGCAGTCAACAGTTATCTCTCCGGCAAAAGCGGTGACGTGGATGTGCCGGTGCGGCTGTATGTCATGCCCGCGCTGTCGCTGAGCCTGACCGACTTCACCGCCACCCCGACCGGGGCGGTGGATGTGTCGCTCACGGCGAGCGACATCACCTTCGGCGCGGCAACACCCACCGAAGGGGAGACCGTGCCCATTCAATTGACCATCCACAACGGCGGCGCGCTCGACAGCGACCCGCTGACGGCGGCATTCTTCGCCAATCTGCCCGGCTGGGGCAACTGGTATCTCGGCAGCGCGTTCGTGCCGGCGGTACCGGCGGGCGGGTCGGCGGTGGCGAGTCTGGACTGGCACACGCTGGGCTACACCGGTACCGTGCCGGTGCGGGTGGAAATTGACCCCTACAATCGCATCACCGAAACGTTGGAAACGAACAACGTCGCCACCCAAACCCTGACCATCCTCACTCGTCCCGATATGCGCATCACCCAAATCGCCCTGTCGGATGATGAGCCGGTAGTCGGCGAAACGGTGACCGTCACCCTGACCCTGCGCAACAACGGGCAAACCACGGCGGGGGCGGAGACGGTGGCGCTCTTCGACGGTAATCCCGATACCGGCGGCGCGTTGCTGGCGGGGATGACTCACGGGGCGCAAGCCGGACCCGGCGAGAGTACCGTCACTTTCAGTTGGACGCCCACCCAAACGGGCGCAGTACGCCTCTTCGGGGTGGCGGATTTGAATGACGGCGTGGCGGAATATGATGAAGGGAACAACCAAACCTGGCGCGATGTGTATGTCGGCGTGGCGGGACCGGTGCTGCTCGACAGCGGCGCGGCGAGCGATGTGGCATACAGCGCGGCGACGGGTTACGGTTTTGTGGACACCGGCACGCCCGATGTGACCGCTGCCTGCAATGGCGGCACGGCGCCGGAAGACACCCTGCGCCGCGACCCCGACGGGAATCTGCTCTATCGGTTCGACCATCTCCAGCCGGGACATTCCTATCATTTGGATGTGACGCTCTATGAATGTGACAGTGCGGGGCGACAGGAGACCATCGCCGTGGACGGCTTGCCTGTGGCGGGACCGGAAGATTTGGGCGACACAAACGTGCATCGCTTGTCCATCCGGCTCGACCCGGCGCTCTATGCCGACCACGCCATCAGCGTGACCGTGACCGCGTCGGGCATTGACGGGTCGGTGGTCAGCGAAGTGAATCTGCACGATATTGATTACCGCTACGCCGATGCGGGGGGCGGGCAAGACCCCGATTATGCGTCCGGCGGCAACTTCGGTTGGCTGGACGGCGTGGCGAATAGCGGTTGGGGCACGCTGCCCTATCAAAGCGTCCGGGTTGACCAGAATGATGCGGAACTGCGCTATCGTTTCGACGGGCTGGATGCCAACAAGATCTACAATATCCATCTGACGTTTTGGCAGCCGAGCGGAGGGGGGCGTATTTTGCAAACCCGGATTGACGGCCAGGACACCGGCTTGTCGGTCGATACCGGCGACTACCTGCGCCACGACGAAACGGTGTCGCTGCCGTGGGCCGCTTACGCCGCCGATGGCAGCGTGGTGGTCAGTGTGGTGCGCAACAATGCCGCCACCGGGGCCATGGTCAACGAAATTGCGCTGGAAGAGGAGACCCGCGCCGCGCAAAATCGCTGCGTGGTCAACGAGACGCCGTATTTCACCGAAGTGTACGGCAATGTCGCCATTCAGGGGCAGGCCGCCCAGGTGGGGGCGGTGGTGCAGGCCCTGAACCCCAACGGCGATACGGTCGGCTGTTTTATCGTGGCCAATGCCGGGGTGTACGGCTTTATGCGCATCTTCGGCGAAGACGCCGGGGCCAACCCGCCCATTCCCGGCATGAAAGCGGGCGAGATAGTCACCTTCCGGGTCAACGGTGCGCTGGCCGTGGCCGCGCCCACCTTTAGCTGGAGCGACGATCACGCCACCCACGCGATCAATCTGGAGGCGGGCATAACCCATGGACAGGCCATCCTGTTCAGCCCCGGCTGGAATCTGAACTCCCTCAACCTGCAACCGCCGGTGCCCCCGGTGGCGCAGGCACTGTCCAGCATCAGCCATCGTTACGACCGGGTGCTGGCCGAAAACGGCATTTATGCCGTCGAAAATCCCCAATACAACACCCTGACCAGTATGAATGCCGGTCCGGGCTATTATGTCCGCATCACCCACACCACCAGTATCATCGGCCTGATTGAGGGCACAACCGTGCCGGTCACCACCCCGCTGGCCCTGCATCCAGGCTGGAACTGGATTGGCTATTTGCCACAAACCACCTTGCCGGTCACCGAAGCCTTGCAATCGATTGCCGGTAGTTACCAGCGGGTATTGTCCATCGACAAAACCTACGATGCCGCCTTGCCCCAATTCAGCACGCTGAAAGAAATGGAAGCGGGGCAAGGCTATCTGCTGTACGCCACCCAGCCGGCTTCGCTGGTTTATCCGGCGGGCGGCGGGGCGGCGCCACGGCAATCTGATGAGCTTGACCGCATCCTGTGCGCCCGGCGCGCGCCAACGCCGTACTTCAAGCTGGTGTACGGTAACTTGACCGTCAACGGCGCGCCGGCCCCGGTCGGCGCCAGGGTGGAAGCGATTACCCCGCGCGGCGACGTGGCCGGCTGTTTTGTGGTCGAAAGACCGGGCCAATTCGGGTTGATGCACCTTTACGGCGAAGATGCGGACGCCTCGCCCGTCATCCCCGGGTTCCGCGCGGGTGAACCGGTGGCTTTCCGGGTTAATGGCATCTTGGTCGGCCCCACGGCGGTGACATGGCAAGACGACAAAAAGCCGGATACAACCGCGCTTGATGTTCAAGGCACAACCATTTATCTGCCACTCATTTTAGTGGACTAGCGTAGGTCAAACCTGGCGGGTTTCGAATGCCCGTCGGGTCTGATTTTCCCCATAAGGATCAGACCAATGAAAAAAGAACTGTGTTTGCGGAAAATTATCTTGTTGTTGGTGCTGACGGTGAACGCCACCATCCTGGCGAATGGTTCACCCGTCATGGCCCAGGGTAGTTGTCCGGTCGTGACCAATACCCCGTTTTTTACTATTGCGTATGGTATCGTTACCCTCAACAGCCAGCCTGCTCCGGTTGGGGCCATTGTCGAGGCCCGCACCTCGCGCGGCGACGTCGCCGGCTGTTTTCAGGTCAGCAGCGCCGGCAGTTACGGTTACATGTACATTTACGGCGAAGACACCTCGGTGTCGCCTCCCATTCCGGGCATGCGCTCCGGGGAGACGGTGGCTTTTTACATCAATGGCGAAGTGGCAGTCGCTGCGCCGGGCCTGATCTGGAGCAATGACAAGGATTTTCACAACATTGGTCTGAGCGCCACCGCCGCCACGGCCACCCATACACCTACCGCCACGCCCACCCATACGGCGACAAACACATCCACCCCGACCAATACCCCCACGGCGACCAGTACCGCCACGCCGGCGCCAACTTCGACGG
>JAJRUC010000181.1 GCA_024278015.1 Chloroflexota bacterium | reverse complement strand
CCCTCGTGAGGGGGGAGAATGTAACACTTCCCCCCGTCAACGGGGGGATTGAGGGGGGTAAAAAATGGCAAAGCCGCTCTAACTGGTAACTTTATCTCTGATGCCTGAGTAGTTACTGTTATTTTATGACGCGGTTGAGTTTAAATTGTATTTGTATATTCCAACAAAAGGTCGTCCGGATAATTGTGGAGGGGAAATGACACTGTCTACCAGCCGGAATGATATGTTGCTGGATATTTCGCTGGCTATTGGCGTCAGTCTGAATTTGCATCAGATGCTGGAAACAAGCCTGCCGGCTTTTCTAAATGCCCTCGATTGTTCATCGGGCAGTGTTTTGTTTCTGGAAGATATGGCGGAACATTATATGCCCTTTGAGCCGGTGTGCGCCATCCCGCAGTCAATTTTTGCCAACGAAGTCTGTCAAGCGGCGTTGCTGTATCTGCAACCTTTTGTGCAGCAAGAGCGATTGTCCGAGCTGATGGCCTCGTTGCCCGTTGACGGCCAAAGCGCGCCCCGGCATTATTTTGGCATTTTTGCCCTGCCGGCTGTGGGGGTGATGATTTTAACCAGCGACCATACTCCCTTTTCGGCTGAGATTATGGGGCAGTTGCAGCCGTTGGTGGGGCAGTTGACGCAAGCTGTCCGGCGATGTTTGCAAAACCAGGCGCTGGAGAAGAAGTTACGGCTGCTGCAAGAGAGGCAACCGGCGGCCCGGCAGGCGATGACCCGCTCGCCGGGCAACGAGGCACAGGCCGGGGCGGCGGCGCTGGAAAGCGAAAAACGGTTTCGGTTGTTGACCGAGGCCGCCTTTGAAGCGATTATCATCACCGCCATTTCGCACGAATTACGCACCCCATTGGCCTCGATTATGGGCTTTGTCGAAACCCTGCTCTCCGGTATGCCCGGCCCGCTGACGGAGGTGCAAACCCGTTTTTTGCAAAACAGCTATAAAAGCTCTGAACGGTTGCTGGAACTGGTTGAAGAACTGATTGCGGCGACCTGCGTTCAAAAAGGCTCCTTTTCCGTAAAATGGCAGCAAACATTGCCGGACCAGATTGTCGATAAAATTGTTCAGAAGAACACCCCCTTCGCCGGGGCGAAAGGCGTTGGCCCGGCAGTCGATAACCGGTCTGACCTGAACCGGATATGCCTGTGCGACCCGGATAAAATTGAATATGTGGTCAATCAATTGTTGAAAAACGCAATTAAATTTACGCCGGAAGGCGGGCAGGTCACAGTTTCTTCCCGCACTAAAGACGATGCCTGGTATTTTGACGTGGTGGATACCGGCATTGGTATCCCCGAAGACGAATTTCCGTTTTTATTCAACCGATTTTTCAGAGCAGGCAACGCCAAAGCCGCCGAAATTCAGGGCGCGGGCCTGGGATTGTGTTTGGCGAAAGCCGTTGTCGAAGCCCATAACGGGCAGATAGGCGTGGAAAGCAGGCTTAATCAAGGCACCAAAGCCTGGTTTTCCATCCCTCTGATTGATAAAATATAGGCGCTGCCCGCCGGCCTTCGGGTTTCCCTTGTTTCTTGCATTGAGCATTGCCAGGCTTTTGCCAAGCCTTTGCGGCTCATGTATAATTTGAGGGGAGGAGGCATACTATGAGCAATACAATCCTTGTGGTTGACGACGATCTCCTGTTGCTTGAACTGGTGGAATACAATTTACGGGGCAGCGGCTATCAAATTATCACCGCCTCTGACGGGCAAGACGGAATACGACTGTTCCACAAACACCGGCCGCAACTGGTGATTTTGGATATTGCTATGCCCAAATTGAACGGTTACGAAGTTTGCCGGCGTATCCGCGAGGTGGCCGACACCCCCATTATTATGTTAACCGCCAAAGGCCGCAGCGAAGAAGACATCATCAAAGGGCTGGATATGGGCGCGGACGATTACCTGACCAAGCCGTTTCGGGTGGGTGAATTGCTGGCCCGCATCCGGGCCACGTTACGACGCGCTCAGGCATTGCCTGCCGATAGCGGCAACCTGGCCTATGGCGATGACTATTTGACCATCGACCTGGATTCCCGGCAGGTGACGCGCAGCGGCGAACTGATTAAATTGACCCCCACCGAATACAAACTGCTGGCCTATCTGGTAAAAAACCGGGGCCGCTGGCTGGAATTTCGGCAGATACTGGAAAATGTGTGGGGCTTTGAATACATTGATGATATTGATTACCTGCGGGTTTACATCTGGCATCTGCGCCGAAAACTGGAGCCTGATTCCAAAAACCCAACCTATTTGCTGAATGAATTGAATGTCGGCTACCGGTTTGAACCGCAAAATTAACCCAGGCCCGTTAAAGTTGAACAAGCTGCCTGTTTAAGGTAGCTTTTTGTTTTTCAGGATTAACCGAATGAGCAAATTAAAGCTGATTATCGGCCTGACCGCCCTGCTGGTGAGTGTGATGCCTGGGCAAGGCGGCGGATGGCCTCGGCCAATGGCCGTTATGGCCGACGCGCCCGCCGGGCTTTCAATTACAGAAAGCTCGCGGCAGGGCCTGACCATTGAATGGCGGCGGCCCGATTATACCCTGACCCCCGTGCAGCGCGGGGGGCAATGGTTTACTCAGGTTGCCGTTGACGGGTTGCCCCTGTCTGCCGCAGCGGGCCGCCCGCAACTGCCATATTTTGCCGGACTGCTGGGCCTGCCGCCCACGGGCCGGGCCGCGCTGAAAATTATCGACATTGTGACCGACACCATCGCCCTGCCGTACCCGCCCGCCCCGGCTCCCGCCCCCGTCAACCGGCCCGCCGACCCGGCCCGGCTGTGGGCCGCCGCACCGGACGAAGCCGTCTACCGGCGCAACGCCTTTTTTCCGGCAGATGTTATCTCTGTGCAGCCCGCCGGGCAAATTCGCCAAAATCGACTGACCCGCCTGACGCTCAACCCGGTGCGCGTTAATCCGATAACGCGCCGGGCGCAGGTGGTGCGCTACCTGCGGGCCGAAATTATTTTCGACCCGCCCGCCCCCGCCCGCCGCACCCCCGCTTCTGCCGCCGAAAACAAGGCCTTTTTGCAAACGTTGGCGCTGAATTTGCTCAATCCCCAAGCCGTCAACTGGGCCGCCGAAAGGCCGTCGCCCCCCCCGTTACGCCTGCCCCAGGCCGGCAGCGCCCTCAAACTGACCGTCGATGAACCGGGCCTGTACGTCGTCACTTACGCCGATTTGCAGGCAGCGGGCTGGCCCGTCGATACCCTGGACGCGCATACCCTGCAATTAACCTGCGGCCCCGCGCAACAGCCCGTGCCGATTATCGTGCAAGGTGAAGGTGATAACCGGTTCAATACCGGCGATTATATCCTGTTTTACGCCCGCCCCGCCTTCAGCCGCATGGTCAATACCGATGCCTGTTTTTTGACTCACGACCAGGAAATTGGCCTGCGCATTATCAACCGTTTGGCTTCACCGGCGGGATTGCCTCCCCAAACAGCCCGCCAAAGTGTCCATATTGAAGAAAGTCACTTTTACGATAATTTCTACCCGGACCAGCGCGGCGACCACTGGTACTGGAGCCGGCTCAGCGTGCTTGATCGGCCCCAAACCACTTTTACCGTCACGCTGCAATCTGCCCCTGCCCCTGCCGCCGACCCGCCTGCGCTGACGGTGTGGTTGCGCGGCTTTACCAGCGATGATACCCAATCGCCGGACCATCGGGCGCAGGTGGCCGTCAACGGCGTGGCCGTGGCCGATGAAACCTGGGACGGCGCCGCCCCAAAAACCATCACCGTCCCCCTGACCGCCACGGCGCTGCTGACCGGCAGCAACGCCGTCACCGTCAGCCTGCCCGGTCTGGCCGGCGTGCCGGTGGAAGGGGCCTGGTTTGATGCCGCCGCCCTGACCTGGCCGGTGGCTTCGGCCCAAAGCGGGCAGATGCACCTTACAGGCGCAAGCGGCCAAAATGCCTACACCCTGACCGGCTGGTTCAGCCAAACGCTGCGTCTGTTCAACGTGACAGACCCGCTCAATCCCGTCGCCCTGACCAATTTTCAGTACGATGGCGCCACGCTGGCCTTCGGTGACATTGACGCCGGCCCGCCCGCCGCGTATCTCATCGCCCCGGCCGGAAATTATCACTCCCCGGCGGCCATCGAACCCGCATTGTTTTTGACGGCCCCGCCCGCCGGCGCGGATTACATCATCATCACCCCCGCCGAATTTGCGGACGCGGTTTCGCCGTTGGCCGCCCGCCGCAGCGGACAGGGGTTGCGCGTAGTCACCGTTGATGTACAAACTGTTTACGATACTTTCGGCGGCGGGCGCATGTCGGCGGAGGCCATCAAACGCTTTTTGCAAACCGCCTACGATACCTGGCCCGCGCCCGCGCCGTTGTATGCGCTGCTGGTGGGCGACGGCAGTTACGACTTCAAAAATTACAGCGGCTGGAATCCACCGACCTTGATTCCCCCTTTTTTGGCCGATGTTGACCCCTGGTGGGGCGAAACCGCCGCCGATAATCGTTTTGTGACCCTGGCCGGCGACGACCCCATGCCCGATATGCTCATCGGGCGGCTGCCGGTGAACACCCCCGCCGAAGCCGAAATTGTAGCGCAAAAAATCGTCCGCTACGAAGCCGGCCCCGCTTTGGGGCCGTGGAACGCCAACCGGCTTTTGGTCAGCGAATACGGCCCCGGCGAAAATAGCGCCGGTGATTTTCACGCTGCAGCAGATATGGTTTATAATAGTATTACAGACCCATTTATTGGCCGCCGATATTATTACAGCGATGTCATCACCGATACCCCCTATATTTACAATAATGCCGCTTCCCTGCGCGCCGCTTTCCTTGCAGCCTTTAATGCGGGGGCCGGATTTGTGACCTTTAACGGGCACAGTTCGTGGCATCAATGGGGCTTTAATCAGCTTTTGCGCTGGGACAAGGACGATGCCCGGAACGATGTCAGCCACATGCAAAACGGCTTGCGGCTGCCGGTGGTGGTGGAAATGACCTGCTTTACCGGCTATTTTCAGCACCCCGAATACCCCACCCTTGACGAGAGTCTGCTTCGGCAAGAGGGCGGCGGAGCCGTGGCCGTGTGGGGCGCCACCGGCCAGGGAGTGGCTACCGGCCACGCCGATTTGCAGGCCGGATTTTACGATGCCACCCTCAACCAGTCTGAAACCAACCTGGGCGCGGCGACCCTGGCCGGCAAACAACGGCTGTACGCCACCGGCTTCAATCTGGATTTGCTGGACACCTTCACCCTGTTCGGAGACCCGGCCTTGACCATCAATATGACGATACGCCCCTT
>JAJRUC010000180.1 GCA_024278015.1 Chloroflexota bacterium | reverse complement strand
GGGGGCAAAAGTTTGCAATTGCCGAAGCAGGATGCGCACCGGCGTTGACAGCAGCACAATATCGGCCCCGGCCAGGGCGGCGGCGGGGTCCGTGGTGGCCCAATCAACCACCCCCTGCCGGGTGGCCTGAACCACGGTGGTCTCTCGATGCGAGAGGCCCACCACCCGGCGGCACGCGCCGTCGGCCTTCAGGCGCATCGCCAGCGAACCGCCCATCAGGCCCAGGCCCACAATGGTAATTTGAGCCTGGGCCAAAAAAGCAAACGCGGGGTCAAAGTCATCATTCTTCATTGAAAATCACAGTGTCCTGTTCTGCGCAATCGACTTTAAACGGTGCGGTCCACCGCCACCGCCACCCGCCCGATTTGGGTCATCAGTTCCGCAAAGCGATGCGGTTTGAGCGATTGCCCGCCGTCTGACATGGCAGAGGCCGGGTCGTGATGCACTTCGATGATGAGGCCGTCGGCCCCGGCGGCCACCCCGGCCAGGGCGGCGGCCTTCACCAGGCTCCATTTGCCGGTGGCGTGACTGGGGTCCACAATGACGGGCAGGTGGGTCAGTTCCTTCAAAACCGGCACAGCGTTGATATCGAGCGTGTTGCGGGTGTAGGTTTCAAAGGTGCGAATACCCCTTTCACACAGCATCACCTGACTGTTGCCGTTGGCTAAAATATATTCGGCGCTCATCAACAATTCTTCAATGGTACTCATCATGCCACGTTTGAGCAGGACGGGCAAATGAGAGCGGCCCACCGCTTTGAGCAGGGCGTAGTTTTGGGTGTTGCGGGCGCCGATTTGCAGCACGTCGGCGTATTTTTCAATCAGGGGCAAATCTTCCGGCGACATCACTTCGGTGACAACGGCCAGGCCGGTCTCTTCGCGGGCTTCGGCCAAAATTTTCAGGCCCGCTTCGCCCATGCCCTGGAAACTGTAGGGCGAGGTGCGGGGCTTGAAGGCTCCGCCGCGCAGCAGGTGCGCCCCCGCTGCCTTCACCGAGCGGGCAATGGTCAACATCTGTTCCCGGCTTTCTACCGAACACGGCCCGGCCATGACGGTCAATTGCTTGCCGCCAATCGGATGGCCGTTCAGGATGATGACGGTATCTTCGGGGTGAAAATCGCGGCCGGCCAGCTTAAAGGGCCGGCTGACCGGCATAATACGTTCCACGCCGGGCAGTCGCAGCAGGTTATCGGCGGTAATGGCTGTTTTATCGCCAATCAGGCCGATGATGGCGCGTTCCTGGCCCTGGGAAATATGGGTTTGCAGGCCCTGGGCTTCAATACGCGCCTTGATTGAATTAATTTCCTCCACCGTGGCCGAAACTTTCATAATGATAATCATGGCATCAATCTCCTTGTTTGAATCGAGTATCCCCGCCAGGGGGGTAGACCGGAAAATCCTTTCAACGTGACCAGTGTCCCTCCGTAAAGTGTGAGGGGGATGTTTTAGCCTCTCGTGTTCTGCAATTTGTGGTGGCCGGTATAGCGGTTACAATTTGGTCCAACATGACATTCTCCTTTGCTGCTGCCTGATTTCCTGTTTTTATATTTCTTGCAGGTCGGTTAAATCCGGGCGGAGGTTAACCGCGCCTTTGATATAAATATGACGTATGTCACGGGCGTTGCGGCTTGTGTTCCAGTGCAGCAACACCCGAATACATTTTTTCAGGCCGTGCGGCACGGTCATTTCGTGCCCGCACAGCAGAGCCGTGTCTACCCAGCCCAACTGCCGGGCGGCCAGGGCCGGATATTCAGAGACGATGTCCGGGGTGGTGGTGAAGATGGCGCTGGCAACGTCGCCAGGGTCAATCCGGTTGGCTTCCAGTATGAGTTGAAGCAGTTCTTTGGTTGCCGCCAGAATTTCTGCCGGCGTATCGTTTTCGATGGTCGTGGCCCCTCGAACGCCTCTGCAAAGCTTGGGACTCATTTTAGTCTCCTTTTGGTTTGGTGACAATGATGGCTGTATAAACTAAAAAGACGTTCCACCTTTTGCGGAACGCCCTTTTTAACACCAGTTATGAGGTTTCCCTCAACGCCTCAGTCAGAATTGCGTTCCGTTCATTCGCCAAAAATAAAAATAGCCCCAAAAATAAAAAGCGCTCACCCAGGCAAAGGCGAACGCGGAAAAGCTGCCAAAGTTGGCGCTATGATGAAGAGAGGCTACTTTCAGTTGCGAATTGATTGGTCGCACGGATTGCATGGCAATTTCCAATACTGAAGATGGCGGGATAATATCACAGAGTGGGCTTGCTGTCAAATCGGATTTTTTGGCGCCGCCCCATTATGCACCGCCCCGGAAATTTCATCTGCCAGCGCCCGCACCGCCGCCGTGGATTCCGCCGCCCGTTTGACCAGCGCGCTCCCCACAATCACCCCGTCGGCGAATTGCGCCACTTGCCGCGCCTGGGCGCCATCCCCAATACCAAAACCCACCGCGAGCGGGGTATCGGTGGCGGCACGCACCCGCGCCACAAACTGCGGCAGGGTGTCGGAGAGTTGATTGCGCGCGCCCGTCACCCCCGTGAGCGACACCAGATAAATGAAGCCGCGCGCTTTTTCCGCCACCAGCGCAATGCGTTCCGGGGTGCTGGTGGGGGCGAGAAAATAAACCAGCGCCAGATTATGCTGTCGGCAAAGCGCGTCCAGTTCGCTCGCTTCTTCCGGCGGCAGGTCGGGGATGATGAAACCGTCCACCCCCACCCGCGCCGCGTCGGCGGTCAGTTTTTCCAGCCCGAAGGCGAGGAAGGGATTAAGGTAGCCCATCAGCAAAAAGGGCACGGTGATGCCCTCCGCGCGGAGTTGCGCCGCCATTTGCAGACAGCTTTCCACGGTGACGCCGTTTTCCAGCGCGCGCCGGGTGGCGGCTTGAATGGTCGGTCCATCGGCCAGCGGGTCGGAAAAGGGCACACCGAGTTCCACCATATCCGCGCCGGCGGCAACCACCGCCCGCACCGCGTCCAGCGACGCTGCGGGGGTGGGGTATCCCAGCGGGATGTAGGGCATAAATGCGGGCCGGCGGGTGAAAGTTGATTCGATGGTTTTGAGGGTCATAGGGTTCTCCGAACAATTCAAAATTAAAAAGGCAAAAGGCAAAATTTAGTTTTCAGCGGTCAGTTTTTGGCTG
>JAJRUC010000179.1 GCA_024278015.1 Chloroflexota bacterium | reverse complement strand
GGAACCGGAAGACCACGAGGGGCAGATGCGCGCATTTGGGGAACAAGCCGAATCGTGGATCTATCTGGGTCGTTCCGACCGCGCGGTGCAAGCGGCATCGGAAGCGGTGGCGCACGCTCGGCATCTGAATGACCGTCCATTGCTGGCGAAGCAAACCATCTTTCAGGGCGTTACCTTTCGCACCGCAGGGCAGCTTGTGGATGCCGAAAGGACGTTGCGCCGTGGATTGCGGCTGCTCGATTCCCCCGAATCGTTTGGGGCGCACATTGCCTATTCGCAAATGGGTGCTGTTTCTCTGGAACGCTGGGAACTGGAAAATGCAATCGACCTGTACCGGCAGAGCCTCTCGCTCAGTAAAAAATTTCAGGACGCAACATGGATGGTTTACGCGCACTATTGTTTGGGGCTGTTGTACACCGAACAAGGCGCAGCGGCGCAGGCGCAATCGCATTTTGATGCCGCGCTGGCGCTGGTGGAGCAAACGGGCATACAAAGTCTTTTGGCGGAAGGCACACATCACTACATCGCCGAAGCACACCTCACAAATGGACGGCTCGCCCAAGCCGAACCGGAGGCTCAACGGGCGATTGATGCCCGCGCCGACCGGCAAATCGGGCTGGCATGGGGAATGGGCTGGCTGCCGCTGGCGCGTGTGTATCTGGCGGACGGGCGTTTCGATGAAGCTGAAACGATTCTGCATGACGTCGCCGATGCCAGTCGGCGCGGCGGAAATGCTATGCCATACATTGACAGTGTGTTTCTGTTGGGCTGGCTGCACCTGCACACGGGGCGAGCGGAAAAAGCAACCGGCTTCATTCGGCAGGCATTGACGACCGCTGCACCGCAACAGCACCGTTTTACTTTCCTCAGCCAACCGGATAAAGCGGTGATGGTGCTGCAACACGGGTTGAAACACAATATTGAGCCGGTGTTCATCCGGGAATTACTGCCAATGTTGAACCGGGATGTGCCGCCGGTGACACCCGTCACTTCCGGAACGGACACCCGTCTTCACGTCACCTGTTTGGGCGATTTTACGGTGAGGCATAATGGGCAGGCGGTTGGTGCGCCGGGCTGGCTCGCCGGGCAAGCCGGGATGCTGCTCGCTTGCTTCATCACTTTTCGGGGCGGCGGCATCCCCCGCGACCGGATACTGACGGCGCTGTGGGCGGAGACGTCGCCGGAAAAAAGCAGTGCCGCTTTCCACACCGCGCTCTACAAAATGCGCCGGATGCTGCACCAAAGCGGTTTGAACAGTAAATTTGTCCATGCTCGCAGCGGCGAATATTTTCTGGATGACACGGTTTTCCAAATTGACGCAGTTGAATTCGACATGCGAATTGAGGCAACCACGCGCCACCCGCATGACGCCATCGAAAATTGTTCCGCCTGTGCGGCGCAATTAAAGCAGGCGGTCATTTTGTATCGGGGGGAATATCTACCGAATTTATATGATGATTGGGTATTGATGGAAAGGCGATATCTGGCGCAAAAATACCTAAACGCCCTGCGGGCGCTGGCGAAGCATGATGCCAATTTGGGGCAATTTGAAACGGCAATTGCTTACGGGCATCAAATGCTGGCGGTAGACCCCCTGCTGGAGGATGTGCATCGGTTGATGATGACCTGCTACGGTCATCTCGGCGAACGCAGCAATATCGAGCGCCAGTACCGGCAACTGGAACAGTCTCTCGCCGATGAACTGGCAATCGAACCGATGCCCGAGACACAAACGCTGTATCAAACATTGATGGCAACAACCGCCCCGTAAAAAAAGAATCCGCTCAGAATCCAATTAGAACCCGCTCAGAAGCGTCGAGTACATTATAAATGTACCCGACGTTTTTTGTTGGGCATCGCAATGATAATGGTTTTCAAAAAGGAGCTTTTCATGCACCAATCAACTATTCAAACCCCTGAAAATCCGAATGGGGCAAATGCCGGCGGAAATTTAGACGCCATCCAATTTATGGGGCTCAGTCCGCAAGACCCCGGTATGGTGCGCATCAAACATGCCCGGGTCACGCTGGAATTTCAAACATCCCCGGAGCAATTTTTCAACGTTTACAGCCGATGGGCGGGCTACGAAGATTGGTCGCCCGATGTGCAGGGTCCCGCACATTGGCTGGTCATCCAAAAAGATGGACTCGGTTCTCAATTTGTTCTGTACGACAAACCCGGCAAACGCCACCTCGTCCAATTCGGCACGGTGACCGAGCTGGTGCGCAACCGTCGCTTTTCGTGGCGAGCGCCGTTCAGCGAATGGCAGCGCGCTTTCATCGGCACAATTTTGGAAATTGAACCGACGACCGGGGGCGGCTGCCGGGTCACGGAAACGATGTATCTCGACGCCCGCGAAGACCATCTTCCCGTTGTGTCCGGTTTCATGTCGCTGTCCGGTTTTGATGAAAAAACGATGACCGCTTTTCTCGAAGCGCGTTTAAATGGGTTGCACCGGCTTATTCTGGCGGGTGAACTCGATGCGGAGGCGCAAAGTTGCCTTTTCACCGAAAATCGGGTGGTGGCAGCCGACTGGTCGGGGCGGGTCAGCACCGGCGAATGGGTGCGCCTGCTGTATTCGGACGGGGAATTGGATTTCGATGCGCCGCCGGACGTGGTTTTCAACGCTTTTTCCCGATTTTCCCGCTATGCGGATTGGACACGCATGATCCATGTCGGCTGTGAATGGCTGG
>JAJRUC010000178.1 GCA_024278015.1 Chloroflexota bacterium | reverse complement strand
CTTCAAACGGTTAGCCAGCAGTTTGCCCGTGTCTGGATGTTACGGGCCTACGATACCGTCACCGACCCGCAACGCGTTATCCGGCAATGGCTGGCCGAAAACACCCTGCCCTTTGAAGACCGGCCGGTCAGCGGGCCGTCCGGTTTTCGGGTGCAGGGGTTTTTAAGCCGGCAGCAGCCTTCGCCGCCGCAGGCCGCAACCTATACCTTTGCCGACCGGCTGCAACTGACGGGCTTTACGCCGCCCGCGCCGCAATACCGGGCCGGAGCAGCCATCGATACGGCCTTGTGGCTTACGCCGCTGGCCAATTTATCGGGCGAAGCGCCCTACGCCATTTCCCTGAAGTTGCGGGATGAAGGGGGTCAACCGGCGGCCCAGGTTGATGAGTGGCCGGTGGGCAGTCTGTATTTCAGCCCGGCGTGGGAGGCCGGAAGCGTCATCCGCTACCCGATGCGGCTGGTGCTGCCGCCAGATCTGGCGGCGGGCCGCTACCGGCTGGATGCAATTGTGTATCGCAGCGATGCGCCAACGCCGTTGCCGGTCATCGAAACAAATCAAAACGGGGTTACGCTGGGAGAAATTGAGGTTATTCCGTAAACGGGCCGCCAGTCAAATCAAACAAAAAAGGACAGCGATGCTTCATCGCTATCCTTCCTCGTTTTGTGATTGCGGTTGTCTCATTAGCGAGACTTCACCAGCGTCCGCAAACACCTGGAGCAAACCTGTATGGTTCGCTTTTGCCCCGCTTTGTACACCGTTGTTTTCTGGATATTGGGTTTCCACTGTCGTTTGGTGTGGCGCATACTGTGGCTCACATTGTTTCCAAACTGAGGGCCTTTCCCGCACATTTCGCACTTGGCCATAATACTCTTCCTTTCAAACGAATTTCCAACGCAATTGCAAAACCATTATCTCACAAGCACATAACAATACCACAAACCCTTTATTCCTCAAAATTCAATTTGGCATGAAGCGCATCAATTTTTGCAAAAGCACTTGAAAAACAAGTAAAATAACCTGATTAGAGTTTTTCACGGGGAGATATAATCTAAAATTGGAAGCAACACAATCAGTTGACGGAATCCGGCTAAAAAATATGTTCATTGCCGGCGGCGCATGGCTTAAATTGCATGTGGCGCAGGTGAATGCCCTGAACGTGTTTCCCGTGCCCGATGGCGATACCGGCACCAATATGTTTTTAACCACCCAGGCCGCGCTCAAACAACTTCACCCCTACAATGGCGCACACGCCGGAGAGGTGGCGGCCCTGGCCTCGCACAGGGCGTTGATGGGGGCCAGAGGCAACTCCGGCGTTATCTTCTCGCAAATCCTGGAGGGCTTTTCTGCGGCCATTGCCGATAAAGCCGATTTTTCTGTGCCGGAATTTGCCGCCGCCCTGCACCAGGCCGGCGAAAAAGCGTACAAAGCCGTGGCCGAGCCGGTTGAAGGCACCATTCTGACCGTCATCAAAGAGGCCGCCCGAACCGGGCAAGAAGTAGCCGGCTCCCAAACCGATACCAGCCGCTTTCTGGCCGCAGTGCTGCAAAGCGCCCAAACCACGCTCAAACTCACCCCGGAACTGCTGCCCATCCTCAAAGAAGCGGGCGTGGTTGATTCCGGGGGGCAGGGGCTGGTTTACTTTTTGGAAGGCATGTGGCGCAGCCTCCAAAACCTGCCCGTCGATGCTGATGACAACCCGGAAGCTGTTCTTGCCGCCCAATTGCACCCCGGCACCATCGAAGAAACCTACACCCCCGGTTACGGCTACGATGTGCAATTTCTGGTTCACGGTGACTATCTTGATATCGACGCCATCCGGGAG
Source organism: Chloroflexota bacterium (assembly GCA_024278015.1). GTDB lineage: Bacteria > Chloroflexota > Anaerolineae > 4572-78 > 4572-78 > JAJRUC01. Next base: position 10,890 of record JAJRUC010000178.1, on the reverse strand, counting down.
GCCATTGCAAGCATGGGAGAATGTCCGCTGGTGGTGGGCAACCGGCAAACCGTCAAAGTCCATGTCCACGTGCCGGACCCCGGCGCGCCCATCAGCTACGGCATTAGCCAGGGGTTTTTAACCGATGTCGTGGTCGAGAATATGGAAGAACAGTTCCGGGAGTTTTCGCAGCAAAAAGAAATTGTCACCACCGCCCAAACCGTAGACATCGCGTTGGTTTGCGTTTCGCCGGGGCCGGGCTTGAGCAAAGCCTTTGAAAGCCTGGGAGCAACGGCCGTCATCAACGGCGGCCAAACCATGAACCCCAGCACCCAGGAATTTCTGAACGCCATCGAACAGGTTCCGGCGCAGCAAATTATCGTTTTGCCCAACAACAGCAACATTATCCTCACCGCCCAGCAAGCCGGTTCCATGGCCGTAAAAGATGTGCGGGTGGTGCCCACCAAAAATATTCCGCAAGGTATTGGCGCGTTGCTGGCCTTCAATCCCGATATTGATATGGCGGCCAACATCAACCGCATGACCGACAACACCGACTACATCCAAACCATAGAAATCACCCGCTCGGTGCGTACCACCACCATCAACGGCCTGCTGGTTCATGAAAACGACATCATCGGCTTGCTGAACGATACGCTGATAGCCACGGGCAAATACATCAATCAGGTTACGCTGGATGTTTTGAGCCATGTCAACATTGATGACCTGGAAATTATGACCGTCTATTACGGCGAAGAGACGCAAGCCGACGACGTTGAGCAATTGCCGGCCCTGTTGGCGAAAATCCATCCCCATCTGGAAGTTGAAGTTCTGGACGGCGGACAGCCCCACTATCACTACATCATTTCACTGGAGTAGAACACACTATGAAGCAAGTAAAAATTTTAACCGATAGTTGTGCTTTTATTTCCCCTGAAGTGGCGGAAGAGCTGGACATTCATATTATGCCACTCACCATAGCCATTGCCGGTGATATTTTGTTTGATGGCGACTCTGCCACCCACGCCCGTTTCTTCGATATGCAGGCGCAAGGGCTTCGCTCCATCATTTCCGCGCCGACCGTCCAGATTTTTGAAAGAGCGTATGCCGACCTGTACCAGGAAACCGACCAAATTCTGGCCCTGCACGTATCAAGCGGCCTCTCCGCCACATTTGCCAATTCGGTTTTGGGGGCAGACACCCTGCGCGGGCGATGCAACATAGAGATTATCGATACCAATTCTATTTTGCTGGGCGAAGGTATTCTGGTGCAAATTGCCGCCGAAGCCGCCCGCAAGGGCAAATCGCTGGACGAAATTGTGCGTCTCGTCCGGGGACTGGTGCCCCATATTTACACCGTTCTTTACGTTGATACGATGGATTATCTGGAACGAAGCGGCACCGTGGGCAAGGCGCAAGCCGTTTTGGGCACCATGATGCAGATAAAACCGCTGCTGTTTATGGAAGACGGCAAAATTGTCCCGATGGAAAAGGTGAAAAACGCAGAAAAAGCCATTGATAAACTGGTTGAATTTGTGGCCGAATTTGACACCATCGAACAAACCGCCATCATCCAAAGCGACGTGACCCCCACCGAGCAAACAAATATACTCTTGCAACGGCTGGGACAACTCTTCCCGGAAAAAACCTTCCCCATCATCCAGTACAATCCGCTACTGGCCTCGTATGTTGGCCCCAAAGCAATGGGCATCATCGTTTATGAAGGGATGACCACCTTTTAAGCCACTCGCCTGTTTTTACCAAACCCAACTAACCCCGAAACTGAAACTTATGCGACCATCATTTAAAACGCTTCAAAAAATTTTACGTCAGGAACAAAAATTTGGATACACCAATAAAGCCGTCATCGGCGGGCTGGAACGTTTTGCCAACAACTGGCTTAATATGGCCCTGAAAGAAACCGGCCGCAAAGAAGACCGGTTGCAAATAGAGCAAATTGTTATCCGGTTGAAAAAATACGGCCGGGCCACGCCCGAAGAACGACAATTATCTTTGGCAGGCATTTTGCAAGAGCTTGAAGCCGGGCCGCAGGCCGCAGACGCTCAACCGGCAGCGCCGTCCGGCCCGCAAACCGATGCGCCCTCTTCCCCGCCGCCGGCTGAAAAACCCGCCCCGCCGCCGCCCAGGCCCCAAAGCGCAAGTTTACCCCCGGACGGGCTGCAAGCGCCGGTTACGCGCCTGCCCGGTATCAAAGAAGCCTACGCCACCAAACTCAACAAACTGGGGGTGCAATCAGTTGGCGATTTACTCACCCTGTACCCCCGCCGCTACGATGACTATCGCTCGCTGAAAACCATCCACCAACTGGAATACGGCGAAACCGTGACCATCATCGCTCAAATCTGGCAAACCCGCACCAAAACCACGCGCAGCAACCGGCCCCTTGTCACCAGCATCCTCTCCGACGGCACCGGCACCATTGAAGCCACCTGGTTTAACCAACCCTGGCTGGAAAAAAAACTTGCGCCCGGCCGGCAAATTGTCATCAGCGGGCAGGTGCAGCAATATTTGGGCCGGCTGATCTTTCAATCGCCGGAATGGGAGATGCTGGATAAAACGCTCATCCATACCGGCAGGCTGGCCCCGGTTTATCCCTTAACCAGCGGCATCACCGCCCAATGGTTGCGCAAGCTGCAAAAACGAACCATCGATTACTGGGCCAACCGCCTGCCGGACCCGCTGCCGGAGGCCATTAGCCAACGGCACGGGCTGATGGCGCTGTCTGAGGCCACGCGCCAGATTCACTTCCCCGATAATTGGGAAACGCTGAAAGAGGCGCGTCGCAGGCTGGCCTTCGATGAGCTGTTGCTGCTTCAACTGGGCGTGCTGCGGCAGCGACAAACGTGGCAGGCCCGGCCCGGCATTGCCATTGCCGTCAATCGCCCGGCCGTAGAGGCGTTTATTGCAGCCCTGCCCTTTGCCCTGACCCAGGCCCAGCAAAAAACCCTGGCTGAAATTCTGGCCGATATAGGCCGGCCCGTTGCCATGAGCCGCCTGCTGCAAGGCGACGTGGGCAGCGGCAAAACCGTCGTCGCTTTGGCGGCGATGCTGGCCGCCATTAAAGGCGGCGGGCAAACAGCCATTCTGGCCCCCACCGAAATTTTGGCCGAACAACACTACAAAGGCATGCATCATCTGCTTGACGCGGCGGGCTATGCAGACAAAATCGACATCCGGTTTTTAACCGGCAGCACCAAATCGGCGGAACGCAAAGCGATACTGGCCGACCTGGCCGCCGGCCAGGTTGACCTGCTGGTGGGCACGCACGCGGTCATTCAGCGCGATGTGGTCTTTAATAACCTGCAACTGGCCGTGGTAGATGAGCAGCACCGGTTTGGGGTAGAGCAACGGGGGTTGCTGCGGCAAAAAGGTCAGGCCCCCCACATGCTGGTGATGAGCGCCACGCCCATCCCCCGCACCCTGGCCCTGACCCTGTATGGCGACCTCGACATTTCGATTATTGACCAGATGCCCGCCGGCCGGCAGAGCATTAAAACACACTGGCTGGCCGCCAACGAGCGGGAACGGGCCTACGCCTTCTTGCGGACGCAAATAGAAAAAGGCCGGCAAGCCTTTGTCATTTGCCCATTAGTGGAAGAATCTGATAAAATTGAAGCAAAGTCTGCCGTTGAAGAACATGAACGCCTGCAAAAAACCATCTTCCCCAATTTGAAGCTGGGCCTGCTGCATGGCCGGATGAAAGGGAAAGAAAAAGAGGCGGTTATGACGGCCTTCCGCAACGCCGAAATCCAGATACTGGTTTCCACATCGGTGGTGGAGGTGGGCATTGATATTCCGAATGCGACCACCATCCTCATTGAAGGGGCCAATCGCTTTGGGCTGGCCCAACTGCACCAGTTCCGGGGCCGGGTGGGGCGCGGGGCGCATCAAAGTTATTGCCTGCTGGTGGCAGACAACGCCGGCCCGGAAGCCGAAGCGCGTCTGAAAGTGATGACGGAAACCAACGACGGTTTTGCGCTGGCCGAAGAAGATTTGAAACTGCGCGGTCCCGGCGAATTTTTCGGCACCAAACAGAGCGGGCTGCCCAGCCTGAAACTGGTTAAATTATCAGACACAAAATTACTGGAGCTTGCCCGCCGCGAAGCGCAATCGATATTTGAAGCAGACCCGACGCTGACCCGGCCGGAACACCGCCTGCTGGCAAACAACCTGAACGCTTTTTGGACCAAACTAACAGAACCGAGTTAAACACGTAAGTTTGATGATTCGGTTGATATACCGGATTTACCCCTCTCCCCGGCCCTCTCCCCTGGGGGAGAGGGATATTTCCCCCTCCTTGAGGGCGCGAAGCGGTTTCTTCATCAGGGATTAAGGGGGGGAAACTGCAAAACCAAATCATCGAACTGAGGTTAAGCCATGACAACTGCACTTTATCCGGCCAGCTTCGACCCCGTGACCTTTGGGCATATTGACATTGCCGAGCGGGCTGCTAAACTATTTGATAAGGTCATCGTCGGCGTTTTTGAAAAGCCGCTAAAAAACCTGCTTTTTACGCCGGAAGAACGGCTCTCGATGACCCAACAGGCCGTAGCCCACATTAATAACGTGGAAGTGGCCCATTACAGCGGCCTGACGGCTTATTTTGCCGGAACGATTGGGGCCGATGCCATTGTCAGAGGGTTGCGCGCCGTATCTGATTTTGAATGGGAGATGCAACTGGCCCTGGCAAACCAGAGTATTGCCCCGGAAATTGATACCGTCTGCCTGATGACCAGCCAACGATTTTCGTTCATCAGCTCAAGTATTGTTAAAGAGATAGCCTTCAACGGCGGCTCGGTAAAGCATCTGGTTCCGGCCTATGTCGTCCAGGCGCTGCACGCCAAAAAATCGACCATACATACATAATTCCGGGCCAGGAACTTAACGGGAGCGTGGGAACAAACCCACCAGGAGGAACATTGTGGATATTATGCACTTGGTAGATGAACTGGAAACTATCGTCAGCAAAAGCCCGCGCCTGCCGTTTACCGCAAACGTCATCCTGAATGAAGATGACCTGTTCGACATCATCGACCAAATTCGTATTGCCGTTCCTCAGGAAATTAAAGAAGCCAAACGCACCGAAGCGGAACGGGAGCGTATTCTGGGCCGGGCCAAAGAAGAATCTGAACGGCTGTTGGGTATGGCCAAAGATAAAATCATGACCGCTGTGGATGACCATGAAGTTGTTGAAGCCGCAAAAGCGGAAAGAAACGCCATCCTGGCGCAGGCCAAAACCGATGCCGACCAATTTAAAACCGAAGCCGCTATTTACGTAACCGAAAGCCTGAGCCAACTTGAGCAATACCTGATGAAGCTGCTCACCACCGTCCAGAACGGCATCTCCGAGGTGGAGCGGGAACAGTTTCAACCCAACGAAGACGCGCCCGAACCCCGGCCAATCAGCCGCACCTCTCCCTGATTATCACTGAAATCAGTTAACCCCAAACAGATGAGCCTGGTGTCTATCCGTAAAATACTTGTGGCACTCATTGTCAAACAACAAGCCGATGAAGTTGTAGTTGCTCCCCCCTTAATCCCTAATGAAGAAACCGCTTCGCGCCCTCACAGAGGGGGGAAATGCCCTCCCCCCAAAAGGGGGATACCCGAAGGGCACAGGTGGCCGGGGAGGTGGGATTAAGCGCGAATCCGGTTGTTTTCAACCTCAACTGGCCTGACCATCACCCGGCGTAATTATTTTACGGATAGATACTTAATCATTTGCAGAGATAGACCAATGGTCTGTCCCTGCCGTTTTTTCGTCGCCACGTTTGCTAAAAAATAACTTATCACTATAATTGAAACGTTGTATCCTTGTTAAGGATAGTTTTTTTATGCAAAAAGCATCCGGGCAGAAACCGGCTCAACAAATAATGCAGTTTAACGTGGCGCAGTTGCTGCAGCAACCAGCCAACGCAACCCGCACATACAACCTTGACAACATAACCTTACCCAACCCGCCCGATAATCTGGTGTTGCAACACCCCTTGTCCGGTTACATCAAATTGACCAAAGGGGGCAACGCCATTGTTGTTTCCGGGAAACTTGACGCTGTTTTGAACCTGTCCTGTACCCGGTGCTTAACGCCGGTAGACGCGCCCGTTTCGATGGAAATAGAAGAAACGTTTAACCCTACCGTCGATGTGACAACCGGCATTAAACTAACCGTCGCACATGGTACCGACCCGGCCACCTTGATTACCGAAGCCCACATTGTAGACCTGTCCGAGGTGGTTCGGCAAAGCCTGTACCTGGCGCAACCGGCCAGGATACTATGCAAACCAAATTGTTTGGGGCTTTGCCCCCACTGCGGGCAAAACAAAAACGAAGCCGTATGCTCCTGCACAGATGACCGCATCGACAGCCGGTGGGCCGGCTTGCCGGCTATAAAAGATGATTACGCCTAGCCTATCAAGAATAACAGAAAGGAAGTAAACCAATGGGAGCACTGCCCAAAAGACGCATTTCCAAAACACGACAAGCGCACAAACGGTCGCGTTATTTGAAGGTAAAACAAGCCAAAATGGTTCCCTGCCCGCAATGCGGTTCGCTGCGCCTGGCCCATACCGTGTGCCCAGGCTGCGGAACCTACAAAGGCAGAGAAATTCTGGCTGCTGAAGACGACGCCGGCTAAATCACCTGTAGACCGACATAATGGCTGTGTTAGCGTCAGTTGCCTAACACAGCCGTTTGCTGTAAAGGGAAGATTGTATGAATAGCGAAAAAACCGCCTTTATTTTTCCCGGTCAGGGGTCGCAATACGTGGGGATGGGGCAAGAGATTGCCGCAGCCTGCCCGGAAGCCGCCACACTCTTTGCCCAGGCCGATAAAATTCTGGGCAGTCCCTTCTCTGATTTGTGCTGGAACGGCCCCGAAGACGCGCTGAACGATACCTACAACACCCAACCCGCCATCTTCATCGCCAGTCTGGCCTGTCTGGCCGCCCTGCAAGCGGCGGGCTACCAAACTCAACCCGCGTTTGTGGCCGGGCACAGCCTGGGCGAATATGTGGCCTATGTGGTGGCCGGCATTTTATCGTTTGAAGACGGTCTGCAACTGGTCAGAAAACGTGGGCAGTTGATGAAACAGGCCGGCCGGCAAAATCCCGGCAAAATGGCCGCCATCCTCAAACTGGATGACGACACTGTGGCCGAAATTTGCGAACAGGCCACCGCTGAAGCCGGCTGGGTGCAAATTGCCAACCACAACTCGCCGGGGCAAATCATCATTTCCGGCAGCGAAACCGGCATCGACCGGGCCATCGCACTGGCTAAAGCCGCCGGCGCGCGCCGGGCCAAAGCGCTGGCCGTCAGCGTGGCCGCGCACTCCAGACTGATGAAGGTCATCAATGCCGAATTTGAAGCCGCCATTCAGGCCGTTGCCCTGGCCCCGCCCGCCGTACCCGTTACAGGCAACATAACCGCCCGTCCCCTTAACACAGTGGCAGACATCCGGGCCGAAATGCTGAACCAACTGACCGCGCCGGTGCAATGGACTGCCTCCATTCGGTATATGGTGGAACAGGGCGTCTCCCAATTCATCGAAATCGGCCCCAAAAAGGTGCTGTCCGGCCTCATCAAACGCATCGATAAATCAGTCGGGGTGTTGAACGTAGAAGATACCGCCGGCATTAATGCGCTCATAAAGGGGTAAACCGATGATAGACCTGGCAGGAAAAACAGCAATTGTCACCGGCAGTTCGCGCGGCATTGGGGCGGCTGTCGCCCGCGTGCTGGCGCAGCAAGGGGCAAAAGTGGTAATCAACCACAGAAGCAGCGCCGCAGGCGCAGAGGCTGTTTTGCAAGAGATTTTGGCCGCCGGTGGCGAAGGGATGGTCGTTCAGGCTGATGTCAGCCGGGCCGCCGACGCCCAGCGCCTGATAAAAACAACCGTCAAAACATGGGGACAACTGGACATACTGGTGAACAACGCCGGCACCACCCGCGATACCCTGATTATGCTGATGAAGGAAGATGCCTGGAACCTGGTTTTGCAAACCAACCTGAACAGCGCCTACCATTGCACCAAAGCCGCCCTGCGCCCCATGATGAAAAAACGCTTCGGGCGCATCATCAATATCACCTCTGTGGTGGGGCTGGCCGGGCAGGCCGGGCAATCGAACTACGCCGCCTCCAAAGCGGGCCTCATCGGCTTTACCAAAAGCATCGCCAAAGAGGTCGGTTCCAGAAACATCACCGTCAACGCCATTGCCCCCGGCTTTGTGCCCACCGCCCTGACCGATGTTTTACCGCCGGCTATGGTTGAACAAGCCGTTCAGGCCACGCCGCTGGGTCGTCTGGGCGCAACGGAAGAAATTGCCTACGCCGTCGCCTTTTTGGCCTCTGCCGAAGCGGGATTTATTACAGGCCAGGTGCTGTCAGTTGACGGCGGCCTGGTTATGCAGTAATATAACACATGGAAATTCTGCCGGCGGCTTGATTGTCGGCGGCAGGTGGTCAAACATACATTAACAAAAGTATCAGGGGTATCTTTATGAAAGCGCGCAGACAGGCCAGAATTACGGTCCTACAATGCCTTTACGAGCTGGATTACACCGACCATGCATTTGAAACCGCCCTCGAAAACCGGCTGGCGGCCCAGCCGCTGTCTGCCAATGGGCGGGCGTTTGCCAATGCGCTGGGCCGGGCCGTTGCAGACCGTCGGCAAAAGCTGGACGGCATTGCGGCCCAGGCGGCTCCGGAATGGCCCATCGACCAAATCGCTCCGCTGGACCGTAATATTTTACGCCTGGCAATTTACGAATTGCTGTTTTACGCAGATACCCCGGCCAAAGTAGCCATCAACGAAGCCGTAGAACTGGCTAAATTATTCGGCAGCGACAGCTCTCCCCGCTTCATAAACGGCGTATTGGGAAGTTTAGTCTCAAAAAATGGTGACAGGACCTCGCAAAGGTCTGCTCAAACAGTTTCATCTGAACCACAAGCCCTTGTAACGGGGTGATTTTTGTATGGATTTTCTTGGTGTCGGTGTTCCCGAACTTCTGGTTATCATTGTACTGGCAATAATCTTTATTGGCCCCCGCGACATGCCGAAAATGGCCGGGCGGGCGGCCAAATTTTTGCGTGACCTGCGCCGGATGTCTGACGGTTTCACCACCCAATGGCGACAGGAGATTAATGCCGCCACAGAAATAGAGGGGTTGAAAGAACTGAAAGACGAACTGGAAGCCACCCAAAAAAGCGTTAAATCCATTAATGCCGATATTCAAAATATTGCCCGCCCAAATCTGCCGTCGCTCACATCATTAGCCGCGCCGGAGCCGTCTGCCCCCAAACCCGCCGCCGCAGATGCCCCCCCGGCCAATACCCCCGCGCCGGCCGCACCAGAGGAATCCGCCCGTCGTGACCACTAACCTGGACAAGCAAATCGAATCCATTGCCGAGCAGATGACCCTGCTGGAACATCTGGATGAACTTCGTCGCCGGCTGATTGTCGTTTCGGTGGCAATTTTGATCACCACCCTGCTGAGTTTTATCTTCGCCCAGCAATTGGTAAACCTGCTGGCCCAGCCCGTCGGCGGCCTGCAAAACCTGGAATCAATTGACGTAACCGAAAATATCAGCGTATTTATGAAAGTATCGCTGCTGGGCGGCATGATTCTGTCGATGCCGGTTATCCTGTATCAAATTATTGCCTTCATTGTGCCCGGCCTCACCCCCTCTGAAAAACGGGGGCTGTTTATTTCGCTGCCGGCGGCAATGGCCCTGTTTTTAAGTGGCGTGTCCTTCGCCTATTTTGTCATGCTGCCCAGAGCTGTCCCCTTTTTGCTGAATTTTCTGGATATTCCCACCGCCCCCCGGCCCCAAACGTACTTCAGCTTTGTCAGCCGACTGATTTTCTGGATTGGCGTCAGCTTCGAGTTGCCCCTGATTATCGCCTTTCTGGCGCGTATCGGCATTGTCAGCGCCGGGTTTCTGGTTAAAAACGCCCGCTACGCCATCATCATCATCGCCATTTTAGCCGCGCTCATTACCCCCACCCCGGACCCGCTCAATATGGGGCTGGTTATGTCGCCGCTTGTCATACTCTATATCATCGGCATTGTGCTGGCAAAGATTATGTATCGCCCCAGAGAGAGCTACGTTAAATAAACGCACCCTCCGCAAGCGAACCCCGGCGCACCGGTTGGCCCCAGGTTTCGCCTGCCGCATTAATTACGCCGAGGTAATTAGCCATGACCGACCTGTCGGCTGCTTTTAGCCCCTTTGCCAAAAAAATGACCCGCGAAAACCTGCCTCAAATCGCCATCGACACCTTTGAGCATTATTACCGGCAGCTTTTGCAGGGCGAAACCGGCCTCATCTCCGAAGCCGACATTACGCCCGCCCCCCGTCTGCCCAACGCCGAAACTTTTTCCGCCGATATGGCCGCCGCCGGCCGGTCTGCCCTTTCGCAAACGGTTATCATCAAGCTGAACGGCGGGCTGGGAACCGGCATGGGGCTGCTAAAGGCCAAATCGCTCTTGCCGGTGAAAGATGGCCTCTCTTTTCTGGACATCATCGCCCGGCAAGCCATGCAAAACGATATGCCCCTGCTGCTGATGAACAGCTTTGCCACCCAGGCCGACTCGCTGGTTGCGCTGGCGCAGTACCCGGCCCTGCAAAAAAACCTGCCCCTTGATTTTGTGCAACACAAAGTGCCTAAAATCCGGCAAGACAACCTTTCGCCGGTCAGTTGGCCGGCAGCCCCGCACCTGGAATGGTGTCCGCCCGGCCACGGCGATATTTACACCGCCCTGGTTACCAGTGGTATGCTGGCTAATCTGTTGCAGCAAGGCTACCGCTACGCCTTTGTCTCTAATGCCGATAACCTGGGCGCGGTGATGGATACTGCCATTTTGGGCTACTTTGCCTCAAACCGCCTTCCCTT
>JAJRUC010000177.1 GCA_024278015.1 Chloroflexota bacterium | reverse complement strand
GGGCTGGCGTATATGTTCGCCCCCTTCCATCTGGTCGAAATTTTCGTGCGCAGCGCCTACGCCGAATACGTCTCGCTGGCGATTTTGCCGTTGGTGCTGTGGGCATTCACCGAGCTGGTCGCCGCACCGTCATTCCGGCGGCTGGCGTTGGCGGGCGCGAGCTACGGCGTGCTGGCGCTCACCCACCACAGCACATTTTTCACATTTTCGCCCTTTCTGGTACTCTATATTCTGGCGTTGGCGGCAGGCAAAGCGAAGCTCAACCCCCGCGCATGGGCGCGGCAGATTGGCTTCAACGCCGGCGCGGGAATTCTCGGCGTGGCGCTGGCAGGCATTTACATCGTGCCGGTACTGCTGGAACAGCAATACATCAAAGTGGAACAATGGACGAGCGGCAGCTACAACTTCGCCCAACATTTTGTGTACTTTTCGCAATTTTTATCCCCTTTTTGGGGATATGGATACGCCGGACCGGGACCCGTTGATTTTATGCCGTACCAAATCGGCATCATCATTTTTGGTTTGATGGCAGTGGGTGCGGTGGCGCTGGTCGCCTTCTCCCCGCAGATGGGACATCGCGGCACAATGATGATTTTTCTGGTGGCAACCGTCTTCTCCATCTGGCTGATGTCGCCGCTGGGCGAACCGCTGTGGCGCGCGCTGCCAATTGCCGCGCTGGTGCAATTCCCGTGGCGGCTGCTCATCATCACCATGCTGGCGGCAAGCGTGGTCATCGGTGGGGGGATTGCCGCCCTGAAGCTCGATGGCGCGCCGCTGATGATGGTCGCGCTGGTGGCAGTGCTGGGGAGCTATCAATATGCCCAACCGCAATACACCCCCATCCCCGACTGGGCGGACACCCCGCTGGCGGTCATCAACTGGGATTCCGGCTCCGTGACCGACCGGGTGGGCATGGTGTCGGTGACGGATGAACAGCCCACCACCAGCCCGATGGAGGCGCAGTATCGCGCCGGTGAGCCGCTGACCGTGGCGGGGGTCATCTCCGGCAACGCCACGGTGGAGACCCTGCGGCACGGCGGCGCGTCGGACACGGTGCAATTTTCCGGCGGCGCGGCGACCATTCAATTTTACACTTACGATTTTCCGGGCTGGCAGGTGAAAATTGACGGGCAACCCGTCTCCCACCGCGCCGAAAAGCCCTTCGGCTTGATTACGGTGGATGTCCCCGCCGGCACACACACCCTTTCCCTGCGGATGGGAACCACCCCGCCCCGCATCATCGGCGGGTTGCTGAGTCTGCTCGCGCTGGGGATGATGGGATGGACAATCCTGAAACGATGATACCCCCTCCCTCGCCCTGAAGGGGATTTCCCCCCTCCGTGAGGGGGGATGAAAGGGGGGAGTACCTTTTGAAACCCGGAACCTTATGAACTATTGTACCAACTGTGGCGCACAACTGAAAACCGGACAAACCCGCTGCGAGGCTTGCGGTCTGGAGACGACCGAGCGGCAAAAGCAGCGCGTCTGTTTGAACTGCGGCGCACCCGCCGCCGAACACGCCCGCACCTGTATGATGTGCGGCAACCCCATTGACGACCTGCCGCCGCAAGCCACCAGTTTCAGCGCGTCGTGGCCGGGATTGGGTCTGGGGTTACTTTTGATTTTTGGGCTGGTGTACGGGTTTTTTGCGCTCAAACCGGCAACTTCCGGGGGGATGTCCGTTACCGAAACGCCCACCCGGACGGCCACCTTCCTGCCCCCCACCCAAACAGCCACGCCCACCCAAACGCCCACCCCCATCCCGGTGCCGACCGCCACGGACACGCCCACCTCCACCCCGGCCCCGCTGCTGCACACCATCAAAACCGGCGAGACGCTGCTTTTCATTGCCGATAAATACAACGTCACCGTTGAAGACATTGAAGCGGCCAACGACATCACCGCCGAAACGATTTTGCGGGTGGGGCAGGAACTGGTCATCCCCTTTGCCACTCAAACCGGCCTGGTGAGCGCAGATGCCCGCGAGCGGCCGGTCATCCGTTACACCGTCAAAAGCGGCGATACCCTCAGCGGCATCGCCTTTGAATACGATACCTCCATCGCCGCCATCGAACTGGCGAATCCCGGTTTGGACCTGGACCTGCTGTCGGTGGGGCAAGAGCTGATTGTCCCCCTTCAGCCGCCGACCTTCACCCCCACCCCTACCATCACCCCTACCCCCACCTTCACTCCGGGGCCGCCCTTTGCCGCCCCGCAGCTATTGTACCCGGCAGATGACGCTCTTGTTGAAGGAGACGCATCGAGCGTGCTGCTAAGCTGGACAACCACCGGCCTGCTTGACAAGCAAACATTCTATGTGGTATATCTGATAGACGAGCAGGGCGCTGAACGCACCTATTACACCCAGGCCACCAGCTACCGCCTGTCGCCGCAAGACAAGCCGGCGCAATTAACTGAATATACCTGGTACGTTGTGGTTATGCGAAAAATCGGCATTGACGAACACAATATTTTTATTGGCGCAGCCTTAAGCCGCCCCAGCCCGTCGCGTACTTTCAGGTGGCGATAAGCGGAATGAGTAATATGGCAACTTTACCGATATTTATGGTGATAACCTTCACGCTGATTGCGGCGGCGCTGGTTATTGCCCTGGCCATCTCTATCCACAATCGCCCGCCCAGCCTTGAGTACCTGAAAAACACCACCGACATCCATCAACTGATAAAAGCGGCCCATTACTACGTTGACATTCCCAACGCGCCGGCCATCCGGGCCGAAGCCATCAGAACATTGGGGCATATCGGCAACCCGGAGGCGGTTGAGGCGCTCATTAAGGCCCTGAACACGCCCGATGCCGATGCCCGCCGGGCCATTATCACCGCGCTGGGCGCAAGCCGGTCATCGCAGGCCATTGCGCCGCTCATCAATTTGCTCAAAAACCCGGCCACCTTCAAAAACAAACCCCTGCACGAAGAACTTCAGCGTGTTTTGCGCACCTTCGGTCAGGCGGGGGCGCAGTTGCTCAGGCAGGCTTTTGCCGAAGGGCCGGACTCGGTGAAAATTGCCACGGCGCACATTATGGCAGACATGGCCGGGGAACAAGTGCTGGACACCCTGATAGCCGGCCTGAACACCACCAATCCCAACGTTGAAACAGCCGTTACCCAGGCCTTAACCAAAATCGGGCCGGAGGCGGCCAAAAAACTACTCCCCAGCCTGAACCATGCCGCCCCGTCTATCCGGGCCAATACCGCCATCATTTTAGGCCACATTGCCAACCCCGTGGCTATGGACCCCCTCATTGACCGCCTGGAACAGGAAGATGATCTGCCCGCCCGGCAGGCCATTGTCACGGCGCTTGACACCCTGGGCTGGAAGCCGGCCAACAGTACCGCCGGGGCAATTTACTGGATAGCCAAACACCGTTGGGACCAGTGCGCCGCGCTCGGCCAAAAGGCCATCGACCCCTTGCTCAAGGTTATCCGGGCGCCCGATGCCGAACAGGAAACCAAACACCAGGCCACCCAAACGCTGGCTAAAATCGGCAAACCGGCCCTGCTCACCCTCACCCAATTGCTGACCCACCAGGACCCGCTCATCAGGCAATTGGCCGCTGCCGCGCTGGGCACGCTGGGCGACGAAAGCACCCTCGACGCGCTGACGCAAGTCACCACCGACCATAGCTGGCAGGTTCGGCTGGCGGCGGTACAGGCCCTGGGCGAAATCGGCGTCCCCCAAAGTTTCGAGGCCGTATTGAACACGCTCAAGGATTCAATGCCCGATATTCGTATTGCCGCGCTGGCCGCTTTAGCCAAAATCGGCGGCCCCAAGGCGGAAAGTCAACTCATTAAGGTATTGCTTGGTTCCGACAGAGCGATTCATCCCTATGCAGCCCAGGCGCTTGACACGCTGGGCTGGCGGCCTGATTTCACCGAAACAAGCGCGGCTTACCGGATAGCCAAAAAACAATGGAAACAGTGCGTGGCTATCGGGCGGCCGGCGGTTAAACCGTTGATGGCGGCCCTGCCAAACGCAGAACGGGCAGACCGCAAAGCCATTGCCGAAACGCTGGCAGCCATCGGCGACCCGCGCGCCAAGAACGCGATGGTCATTTACTGGATAGATGAAAATGAGTGGGACAAATGTATCGAACTGGGGGCAAACGCCGTGCCGGCGCTGGTTGCCGCGCTGGACGACCATCCGAATCGCGCGGATATTATCGGCGTGCTGGGAGAAATCGGCGAGGCCAAAGCGGTTGAGCCGCTGTGCGCCCTGCTTAACGACCCGGAACCGGCCGTGGGCGAAGCGGCCGTCGCGGCTCTGATAAAAATCAGAAAACCGGCTGTGCCCGCTATGCTGCACATCATTCAGGATACTACTGACCGGCATCCGGTTCAGGTCAAACAAGCGGCCATCCACATTTTGGGCGAGTTGATGGCTCCCCAGGCAATCGGGCCGCTGCTGTCCGTCTTCCAGAGCAAGGCCGATGCTTCGCTTAGAAAAGCCGCTGCCGAAACGCTGGGCATGTTGGGCGATAAACGCGCCATTGAGCCGATGCTGGCGGCAATGAAGAACGACCAGGAAGCCTGGGAAATCCGTAAAGCGGCTACCCTGACTCTGGGGCGATTAAAGGCCGCCAAAACCACGCCCCAATTAATTCACACCCTCAACGGCTGGCAGGAACTGGGCTATTTGCGCCAGGCCGCCGCCGAAGCATTGGGCAATATGGGCGATGACCGGGCCATAGAACCGCTGCTGAACAGCCTGAAAGAGAAAAATTTTGTGGATACGGTAGTTGAGGCGTTGAGCAAAATCAAAAGCAACAAAGCCGTCGAACCACTCATTGATTTACTCGATTCGACAGACCGGACGCTGGTTATTGCTGCCGGAGACGCGCTCAAAAACATCACCGGCAAAAAATTCGGCGCAGAACGGGCGCAATGGGACCGCTGGTGGCGCACCCAACGCCGCTAACGGGGGGCAGGGTGGCCGGGTTTCACGCCTCACGCCCCACAACCGCTTCCTGATACTCACTGACCACCGCCACAAATTCATCCACTGTCGAACAGCGCACCAGTTTGGCCCGCATTTGGGCACCGCCGAACATCCCTTTGGTATATTTGACCACGTGCTTCCGAAACAGAATCAGCCCTCTGTCCGGGCCGTAAAAATCCAGGCTCGCCTGCAAATGTCGTTTTATCAGGGCGATGCGGTCTGCCGGGGTCACATCCTCGATATTTTTGCCGGCAAAAATCCACGGATTGCCGATGGCCGCCCGGCCAATCATCACCGCGTCGCAGCCGGTGTGCGCCTTCATGCGGGCCGCATCTTCTGCCCGTTGCACGTCGCCGTTGCCGATGACCGGCATCTGCACCGCCCGCCTGATTTCGGCGATGGCGTCCCAATCGGCTGCCCCGCGACAGGCTTGCTGTTTGGTGCGGCCATGCACGGCAATGGCCGCCGCGCCCGCGTCTTCCACAATTTTAGCCACCTCCAGATAATTGAGGCTATCGGCATCCCAGCCCAACCGGATTTTAGCC
>JAJRUC010000176.1 GCA_024278015.1 Chloroflexota bacterium | reverse complement strand
GCGCCAGCTATTTCCCCTTCACCGAACCGTCCGCGGAGATGGATGTGGCGTGCATCATTTGCAACGGCAAAGGCTGCAAAACCTGCAAACACACCGGCTGGCTCGAAATTCTGGGCTGCGGCATGGTGCATCCCACGGTGCTGCGCAACGGCGGCTACAACCCGGAAGTCTTTTCCGGATTCGCCTTCGGCATGGGGCCGGAACGCATCACCATGCTCAAACACGGTATTGAAGATATTCGCTATTTTTGGGGCAACGATTTACGGTTTTTGCGGCAGTTTTAGGTGCCTCCCCCCTTAATCCTCCCTCAGCGAGGGGGGAAATTCCCTCTCCCTTGAGGGAGAGGGTCAGGGCGGGGGTGAAAACAACCCGAATCACACAACGGAGTTTGAAATGAAAGTACCCGTATCCTGGTTAAAAGATTTTGTCGATATAGATATGCCCGTTCCCGCCCTGGCCGAGATGATGACCATGGCCGGCATGGAAGTGACGCACATCGATTACATTGGCCTGCCGGAAGCGCCCCTGCCGTGGGACAGGGAAAAACTGGTGCTGGGCCATGTGCTGCGGGTGGAACAACACCCCAACGCCGATAAACTGGTGCTGGCCACGGTGGACATTGGCGCGGCAGAGCCGGAAACCGTTGTCACCGGCGCGCCGAACCTCTTTCCGTACATCGGGCAAGGGGATATTTCCGGGCTGGGGCTGAAATCGCCCTTTGTGATGGAAGGGGCCACCGTGTACGACGGCCACGCCAAAGTGCCGGGCAAAACGATGAAGCTTAAAGGGCGGGCCATTCGGGGCATTATGAACCGCCACATGCTTTGCTCTGAAAAAGAACTGGGCATCAGCGACGAACACGAAGGCATCATTTTGATGCAATCGGAGGCCGCGCCGGGCACGCCCCTGGTAGATGTGCTGGGCGACGCCGTGCTTGAATTTGACGTGCTGCCGAACATCGCCCGCACTACAGCCGTCATCTGCGTGGCCCGCGAAGTGGCCGCCCTGACCGGCCAAACGGTGCGCTACCCCGATTACAGCATCCGGGCCACCGGCCCCGCCCTCAAAGGCCGCCTGACCATCGAGACCACCGCGCCTGAACTCAACCCCCGTTTTGTGGGGGTGCTGATTGAAGGCATCAAAATCAAACCGTCCCCCTACCGGATGCAGTTGCGGCTGCGGCTGGCGGGCATGCGGCCCATCAACAATATTGTGGACGTGAGCAATTATGTGATGCTGGAAGTGGGCCAGCCCAACCACGCCTTCGATTGGGATATTTTGCGCCGCCGGGCCGATGAATACGCCCCCGCCGGGCCGGTTCGCATCATTACCCGTCTGGCCCGGCCCGGCGAAATTGTGGAAACGCTCGACGGCGAAAAACGCGAAATGCCCCCTTCGGCCATGCTGGTGACTGATGGCAAAGACAATCTGAGCATCGGCGGCATTATGGGCGGCATGGAAAGCGAAGTGCAGGACGACAGCCGCAACATCCTCATCGAGGCGGCGGCCTGGAATTTCATCAACATTCGCCAAACGGCCACCGCGCTCAAACTGCACTCGGAAGCGGGTTATCGCTTCAGCCGGGGCGCGCATCCCTCGCTGGCCATGCTGGGTGCGTTACGGGCCGCCAGATTGATTCAGGACGTGGCCGGGGGAACCATCGCTCGGGATATTTTTGATTATTATCCCTTGCCCGCCGAAACAATTTCGCTGGAACTTTCTACTGCCGATGTCAGCCGTCTGCTGGGTATTGGTCTCAGCCGCGATACCATTCGGGGTTATCTGGAGGGGCTGGAATTTGCCTGCGAAGCGGTGGGGGCCGATTCGCTGCGCGTGACCGCGCCGGACCATCGGCTGGACATCAGCGCGGACCCGGTCATCGGCCGCGCTGACCTGGTGGAAGAGGTGGCTCGCATGGTGGGCTACGACAAAATTCCCAACACCGAACTGCGCGACGTGTTGCCCCCCCAGCGCAACAATGTGGCCCTCGACCGCGAGCGCCTGCTGAAAGATGCGCTGGTGAAGACCGGGCTGCAAGAGGTTATCACCTATCGACTGACCACCCCGGAAGCCGAAGCGCGGCTCACCCCCGGACAACCGGCGCTTGATGACAGCCGGTATGTGGCGTTGGTCAATCCCTCTACCGCCGAGCGGCGGGTGATGCGCCGCAGTCTGCTTAACAGCGTGCTGGAAATTGCCGCCGCCAATAGCCGCTTCACCGCCGAAATTGCCCTTTTTGAAGTGTCCACCGTCTTTTTGCCGCAGGATGACGCCCTGTTGCCGCTGGAACAAACCCGTCTGGCCGTGGTGATGACCGGGCCGCGCGCCGGGCATAGCTGGCAGGACGGCGCTTCTGCGCCGGTGGACTTTTACGATTTGAAGGGGGTGTTGCAGGCGGTCTTCGCCGGCCTGCACGTGCCCGCTGTGAGCTTCCGGGCCGGCCGGCACCGCGCGTTTTATCCGGGCCGGGTGGCCGGGGTGTGGGTAAACGGGGATTACGCGGGGGTTATGGGCCAACTGCACCCGCAGGTTGCAGCCGCCTTCGGCCTGCCGGACGGGGTTGCCGTCCCGGCCGCCGACCTGGATGCGGATTTGTTGCTGGCGGCAGTTGACGAATATCATCGCGTGGCCCCCCTCCCGCGCTTTCCGGCAGTGCAGCAGGACATCGCTTTGGTGGTGGATGAGGCCGTGCCGGCCGCCGACGTTGAGCAAGTCATTCGCAAGACGGGTGGTTTTTTGCTGGCCAGCGCGCGCCTGTTCGATGTGTATCGCGGCGAACAGTTGGGCGCGGGCAAAAAGAGCCTGGCGTATAACCTGTGGTTCCAGTCGCCGGATAAAACCTTGAACGATAAAGTGGTGGCCAAACAGCAAAAGCGTATTGTGCAGGCGCTGGAAAAACAGTTCGGGGCCAAATTGCGCAGTTAAATTGGTGACTATGGATTGGGCCAATGAGTAAAGATAAATTACCGTTAAATAAAATTTTACAGGGAGATTGTGTTGAAACCCTGGATTCCTTGCCGGAAAAATCAGTTGACCTGATTTTTGCCGACCCCCCGTATAATCTGCAACTTCAGCGGGAACTATGGCGTCCCAATATGACTAAAGTGGATGCTGTAAACGATGAGTGGGACCAATTCAGCAGTTTTCAGGCGTATGACAAGTTTAGCCGAAACTGGCTGGCTGCTTGTCGCAGGGTATTAAAAGACACCGGCACAATCTGGGTGATTGGTTCTTATCACAATATTTACCGCATTGGCGCAATTATGCAGGATTTGGATTACTGGTTTCTCAACGACATTGTTTGGGTTAAAACCAACCCGATGCCCAACTTCCGGGGGGTGCGCTTTACCAATGCCCACGAAACCTTAATCTGGGCCGGCAAAGCCAAAGGGGCCAAATATACGTTTAACCACCACGCTATGAAAGAGTTTAATGATGATAAACAAATGCGGAGCGACTGGATAATTCCAATCTGTTCCGGTTCGGAACGCCTGAAAACCAACAATAAAAAAGCCCACCCGACCCAAAAGCCGGAAGCCTTGTTATATCGGGTTATTGTTTCTTCCAGCAAGCCGGGGAATGTTGTGTTAGACCCGTTTTTCGGGAGTGGTACAACCGGCGCAGTGGCTAAACGGCTGCATCGTAAATGGATAGGTGTTGAGCGCGAAGAAGTGTACATCAACGTGGCTCAGGAACGAATTGACAAGATTACGCCGGAATTATTCGTCGAAGAGATTTTTGATGTCAGCGACAGGAAACGTCAGGCGCCGCGTATTCCGTTTGGCAACTTGTTGGAAAATGGTCTGCTTGTGCCGGGTCAGACTCTATACTTCCGAAATGACCGTAAAAATACCGCTCGTGTGAAACCTGACGGAAAACTTGCGCTTAACGGATTTGAAGGGTCTATCCACCAGGCCGGAAAATATTTAATGAATGGCAGCCCATGTAATGGTTGGCAACATTGGTACTTTGAAGGCGAAGACAAAAGATTACATTCAATTGATGAATTACGTGAAATAATCCGTCAGAGTCTTAAATCCGGAATCTCAGAATAATTTGATGAGGGGCGGCTCGCAAGCTGCTCCCCAAAAAATTGGGCTATACTCAACCGCGTCATAAAATAACAGTAACTACTCAGGCATCAGAGATAAAGTTACCAGTTAGAGCGGCTTTGCCATTTTTTACCCCCCTCAATCCCCCCGTTGACGGGGGGAAGTGTTACATTCTCCCCCCTCACGAG
>JAJRUC010000175.1 GCA_024278015.1 Chloroflexota bacterium | reverse complement strand
CGCAAAAACCGGGTGCTGATTTTGGGCGCGGGCAAAGTGGGCCGGCGCATAGCTACCCTGCTGAACGAATACACCTGGTACGGGGTGGAAGTGGTCGGCTTTCTGGACGATGACCCCTCCAAAAAACACACCCTGGGCCAGCGAATGCCCTACCTCGGTGCGCTTGATGACGCGCCCGCCGTTGTGCGCCGGCATCACGCCAACGATGTGATTCTCGCTTTGCCGCTACGCGCCCATAAACGCCTGGTCGATATAGTCCATCAATTGCAGGACCAGGCCGTCAACGTGCGCGTGGTTCCGGATTTGTTTGAGCTGTCATTCGTCAAAACCACCGTCGAAAATTTTGACGGCATCCCCCTTATCTCCTTGCGAGACCCCGTTATGGACCCCTTCCAGCGCGCCGTCAAACGGACCTTCGATTTGGCGGTGGGCGGCGTGTCGGTTTTGCTGGCCGCGCCGGTGATGGCCGTGGTGGCCCTGCTCATCAAACTCGACTCCCCCGGCCCGGTTTTCTTCAAACAAGACCGCGTCGGTGAAAACGGGCGGGTGTTCAAAATGATAAAATTCCGCTCAATGGTGGTTGACGCCGATGAACGCCGCGAAGAAGTCATCACCTACAACGAAAACGGCGACATCATCCACAAACAGGCCAACGACCCCCGCATCACCCGCGTCGGCAAACTTATCCGGCGGGCCAGCATCGACGAACTGCCCCAGCTTTTTAACGTGGTGAAGGGCGATATGAGCCTGGTGGGGCCGCGCCCGGAAATGCCCTGGCTGGTTGACCTGTACAAACCGTGGCAATACAAACGTTTTGCCGTGCCGCAGGGCATTACCGGCTGGTGGCAGGTCAACGGTCGCAGCGATAAACCCATGCACCTGCACGTTGAAGAAGATATCTACTATATTCAAAATTACTCGCTGCTACTGGATATTCGTATCCTGTGGAAGACGTTGGCCGCCGTGGTGAAAAAGAGCGGCGCCTTTTAATTTCGACAATGGCGGGCATCGGTTATTTTTGGCGATTCGCACCTGCCCGGTATAATACAAGCCCCGGCCCGGCTGGGGCTTGCGCTTTTACGGGACGAATTTTACCATGCCAATGCCATCAAAATTGAAGACCATCATTTTGCCCTTAACCCAAAATCAATTAATTGTCATCGCGCTGGCCGCGCCCTTCATTCTGTTTCCCACCGTCAGCCCGCTACTCAACGCCATTGCCTGGGGTATCATCATAGCGGTTTGGGTCGCCCGCCGACGCATCGAAGGGAAATGGTTGGCCCGCACCCCGGTTGACGCGGCCATTTTGCTGTGGCTGCTCATTTTGCCGGTTAATATCTGGGCCACCGTCGATACTGTGGCCGCAGTCATCGCCGTGAACCGGCTGCTGTGGGGCATAGTCCTGTTCTTCACCCTGTTCGATGGAATATCCAGCGTGGCCCGTATGCGTACCGTCCTGTGGATTATCGTCCTGGGCGGCCTGTTCATCGCCGGAGTGGGCCTGATTGCCACTGATTGGAACGAGGCAAAAATCACCGTCTTCACCGGCATTTACACCCACCTGCCTGACCCGTCCGCTTTGCCCGGCCCGCTGGCCGGACGGTCGAACCAAATCCAGGGCCTTTTTCATCCCAACGTGATAGCCGTTTCGCTGGGCATTATTATCCCTCTGGGCATTGGGTTGCTGGCCGGCGTCAAATTGTGGTGGCAGCGAGCTGTGTTGCTGTTGGCCCTGCCGGTTATGGGCGGCGTCTTCCTGCTCACCCAATCCCGATTAGCCATTGCCGCCTTGCTGGTGGCGTTGGGGGCAATGGCCCTCTCTCGCTGGCGCAAATTGTGGTTTGTTGTCGGCGCAGTTGCGGCGGCGGGGGTGGGCATGGTTGTTTATGTGGGTTGGGATGCGATTTGGGCCATTGTCTCTGAGCAGTTTTTCAGCTCCGGAACGGGCAGTTGGAACAGCCGGGTGGATGTGTGGCGCAACGCCTTGAACGCCCTGGCTGATTTTCCGTTTACGGGCGTGGGCCTCTCCATGTTTGAGCCTGTGTCGCGCTTGCTGTATCCGTATTATGTCGCTTCGCCCACCTGGGTTTTTCGGCACGCGCACGACATTTTTTTGCAGGCCGGGCTTGATTTCGGTCTGGGGGGGCTGGTCGCTTTTGTGGCCGTGTTGCTGGGCGTGGTTTGGATGGGCCTGCATACCTGGCGTCACGCCCCCGCCGAAATGCGGCCCATTGTGCGCGGCGCGCTGGGCAGTTTGGGCGTGTACATCGGCTTCGGCCTGTTCGATTGCCTGCCCTTTTGGGTGAAACCCGGCTTTCTCCCCTGGCTGATTTTCGGCCTGATTGGGGCCGGATTCCGGTTAACCGGGCGGCAAGCCGCTTTGGATGAGTCTGACAGTGCCGCCGGGACAACGATAAAAACGTAACCGACCCCCACCCGTCGCTTGGGACAACTCCCCCCCTGTCAGGGGGAGGGTTGGGGAGGGGGTTATTTTCAAGGTAGCAAAACAATGCAAGCCCCCCCTCTTGATTTGGCCCAATTGTTCTTCAACGCCCTGTGGATTATCGGCCTGGCGGTCATTCTGGCCGCCTTCAGCATCAACCAGTGGCGCGCGCAGGCGAACGGCGCGAAATTGCGCCGGCAGTTGGAGACATCTGCTTTCCAAACCCCGTTGACCATTGGGCTGATTTTGGTCAGCTTGAGTCTGGCCCTGACGGCGGATGTCTGGTGGCAGCGGACGCTGTGGGGAGCGTTTGCCGCGCTGTTTGCGGCGCAATGGTGGTTTGACCAAAAACGCGCCGATGCCACGGAATAATACGTTGTACACAAGGGGAGATGATTAACCGTTATCCACAAATATTGCTGTTGATGGTTATCATTGTGCTGATTGCCGGTTGCAACAGCGATGGCGGGTTGGTGGGTATCCCCTTTAAAAATGGCGTGGAATGTTTGGGCGAAGAAGCCCAACCGATTGCCGCGCCGATAGTGTATGTGTTCGCCGATGCTGATGCCGGCGCGCCGTTCCCCACGGCGGCGCAGGCGCTGTGTAATGTTTCGCCGGGGCAAACCGTGCGCATTGCCGCCGGCACCTATCCCGAATCGGTGGTGATGGGGCTGTTCGGCGGCGATGCGCCCATCATCATTCAGGGTGTGCCCGACGCGCAGGGAAATCTCCCCGTTTTTGATGGCGAAGGGCGGCGCTCGATGGGGCTGGCGTTGGTTGAAAGCACCAACATCGTGGTGGAGAATATCGAGTTTCGTAATTATACTGATGAGGGTTTGTATGTGCTGACCGGCGCGGATATTACCCTGCGCCGCAACCGTTTCATCGAAAACGGACGCTTTTCCGCCGACCCCGACATTGACGGCGAAGGGTTCGGGGTGCGGGTGGAGGGGACGCAAAATGCGGTGATTGAGGATAACGAAGCCGCCGGCAACGGTCCCGCCGCCAAGCGGGTGGCGCAGGGCACATTGGGCATGGGCATTGACACCTACGGGCTGAAAAACTCTGTCATTCGGCGCAACCACACCCACCACAATATCGGCGGCGGCATTTTGGTGGAAGACAGCGAATCGGTGATGGTGGAAGCGAATAAAATCGACCACAACCGGTTGGACGCCAACGGCGATTATTGGGACGGCGGCATTTGGCTGGACGGCGGACACAGTATTACCCTGAAAAACAACATCATCACCGAAAATGAAGGCCCCGGCCTGCAAATCAGCAATGAGGATAATCAAGAGCCGTATGGGTATGTGGTGGCAGGGAACATCATCACCGGCAATTATTTCGGACTCTATTTGTGGAACTTCGGCACGGTGGATTTGCCCCCCGAAAATATTGTGCGCTTCGCCGACAACACCATCGAAAATAACACCCGGCAAGATTTCCGGATTGTAGATTGGGAATGTCCGCCCTCTGACCCGTGTGAATAATCCATCCGATTGGTGGTTGAAGTTGTATTGAGTATAATTGGGCAGTTGAAACCGGTTTGCGCCGCATCCAAATTCGGGAAATAAACGTTATGTTGAATAGTCTCAAAACGCGCTGGCTAAGTGTGACCATCGCCCTGGATATCAGCTTTACAATGATAGCCTTGCTGCTGGCCCGTTGGCTGCGCGAATATTTTCCGGCGGGAACCTATTTTGACCTGACGGAAACGTTGTCCTTTGAATTTTTGGACGAACCCCTGTTTTTTTC
Source organism: Chloroflexota bacterium (assembly GCA_024278015.1). Lineage (GTDB taxonomy): Bacteria > Chloroflexota > Anaerolineae > 4572-78 > 4572-78 > JAJRUC01. The sequence continues at coordinate 2,074 of JAJRUC010000175.1, read as the reverse complement.
GTTGAAATTGCTGCTGCCGGTGGTGGTCATCGTCTGGTTGATGGTCTTTTCTTCCCTGTCGATTTACAGCGCCCGGTTCAGTGTGAGCCAGTATAATCAGATTCAGCCGATAGTGGTAGCCATCACCGGCGCGGTGCTGGTGTTTGCCGGCGTGGCCTACTTCTTCTTTCGAGACCTGTCCCGCTTTCTGTTCCTGTATTTTTATGTGCTGGACATCCTCTTTTTGGTGGGCTGGCGCAAAATCATTTTCTTTTTTTTGAAAGAAGATATTTTAACCGGTTGGCGGCCCCGGCATCGGGTGCTGATTGTGGGCCAGGGAGACCTGGCGCAGGATGTGGCCGTCGCTATCAAAACCTTCGCCTGGTCCGGGCTGGAACTGCTGGGCTTTGTGGGCGATGGTCCGGACGCGGTGGGCGCTCCGGCAGACCTGCCCGCGCTGGTTAAATCCGGCATGGTTGATGAGGTTATCTTTGCCCTGCCGCCGGGGCATCAGGAGCAGCTTCAGCAGATGGTGGTGCAGTTGCAGCCCCTGTCGGTGAATATGCGGCTGGTGCCCGATGTGATTGACCTGGTTTTTGTGCGGGCCACCATCGAAGATTTTGCCGGCCTGCCCCTCATCGGCCTGCGAGAACCGGCCATCAACATCTTCGACCGGCTCATCAAACGCGCTTTCGATATTGTGTGCGCTTCGGCGTTGCTCCTCCTGTCGCTGCCGTTTATGCTGGTCATCATCGGCTTGATAAAATCAACGTCCGAAGGGAGCGTGTTTTACACCTCCCGGCGCGCCGGCGAAGGGGGCCGCATCTTCAATATGATTAAATTCAGGACGATGCGCGCCGGCGCCGACCGGCGGGAAACGGCATTATTTGTGCGGAACGGGGGCACCATCGGCTTGAAAAAAAACCGCCACGACCCGCGTATCACCCGGGTGGGGCGAATTTTGCGGCGCACCAGTTTGGACGAATTGCCGCAACTCATCAACGTTATCAAAGGCGATATGAGCCTGGTTGGCCCCCGCCCGGAACTGCCGTGGCTGGTAGACCGCTACGATCCGTGGCAGTATCAGCGTTTTACCGTGCCGCAGGGTATGACCGGTTGGTGGCAGGTCAGGAATCGGGCCAACCAGCAGGCGTACAACGTGCGCGTTGAAGACGATTTGTATTATATCCACAATTATTCGTTTTTGCTTGATTTGCGGATTCTGTTTTTAACGATGGGAGCAATCATTCGGGGCGATGGCGCGTACTGACATGGAAAATCGCCCCGTTTCGCCCGATGCGTCCGCCGGCCGGGGTTGGCGGTTTTGGCTGGGCATGGCCCTGAGCGTTATCGCCCTGCTGTGGCTCATCGTCACCACCAATTGGCCGGATGCCTGGCGCGCCCTGCGCCAAACCGACTACCGGCTGGCGGCGCTGGCGTTGGGCCTCAATCTGGCCTCTATCCCCTGGCGAACTATGCGCTGGCAGGGCTTTTTTCCCCCGGAGACCCGTCCCCCCTTCGGCAAGCTGACCGCCGCCATGCTCATTGGGCAGGCGGTCAACATCATCGCCCCGGCCCGCCTGGGCGATTTGGTGCGGGCTTCGCTGGTAGAAACCGAGCGCACGGTGTACGTGCTGGGCACGCTGGTCATCCAAACCGTCCTTGATTTGCTGATGGTGGCCGCCCTGGTGGTGATTTTGCTGTTTCAGGTGACGCTGCCGGGCTGGTGGCGCGGTTCCGGGCAGGTGCTGCTGGTCACATCGGTGGCGGCGGTGGGCGGCGTGGCGGGCCTTGTTTTGGGCCGCAAGCTGATTGCGCGTCGATTGGCCGGCCTGCTTAATCGGTGGCCCGCCTTGAAAAGGTTTCGGGTGCTGGATATGGCCGACCATTTTTTGCGCAGCTTCGATATGGTCAGCCGCCCGCTGGTATTGATGCGCGCTCTGGGCTGGTCGGTGGTGATCTGGGTTTTTTACGGCGCGGTCAATTACGTGCTGCTGGCCGCCGTGGGCGCGCCCCTTTCGATGCTGGCCGCCTTCTTTTTGCTGGTGGTGCTGCAACTCGGCGTGGCTATCCCCTCATCGCCGGGCCGGGTGGG
>JAJRUC010000174.1 GCA_024278015.1 Chloroflexota bacterium | reverse complement strand
CAGCCGGTGATGATTGGCCAGGTGCAGGTGCTGGATGTACCCCGGCCGGAACAGGCCATCGAAAAAATTTACGCCGCCAAAGCCGGACTGTTGCAGACGGCCAATCAATTTCACCCCACCATTCAACGCCTGGGGGGCGGGGCCAAAGACATCTAATGTCACCGGCTACCAGAAACGCCCGTCGGCCCGATGCTGATTGTGCATATTTTTTACGATTGCCGGGACGCGATGGGGGCCAACGCCGTCAATACCGCCGCCGAAGCCATTGCCCCGCGCATTGAATCGCTGACCGGCGGACGGGTGAACCTGCGTATCCTGTCTAATTTAAGCGACAGGCGCACCGCCACCGCCGAATGTATCATCGTCCCCGCCGGACTGGCCCGCCACGGCATAGACGGCCAAACCGTGGCCCGCCGCATTGTAGAGGCCTGGGCTTTTGCCGCCGCCGACCCGTATCGGGCGGCCACGCACAACAAGGGCGTGATGAACGGCATCGACGCCGTGGCAATTGCCACCGGCAACGACTGGCGGGCCATTGAAGCGGGGGCGCACGCCTTTGCCGCCCGGAATGGTCGCTACAGCAGCCTGACCGACTGGCGGCTGGATGAAGACGGCAATCTGCATGGCAAATTACACATGCCGTTGAGCGTCGGCGCGGTGGGCGGCGCCACCAAAGTGCATCCCACGGCGCGGGCGGCCATGAAAATTCTGGGCCGGCCCAACGCCCGCCGCCTGGCCGAAATTATGGCTGCCGTGGGACTGGCCCAAAATCTGGCCGCTATTCGGGCGCTGGCCGCCGAGGGCATTCAGCAAGGGCATATGCGCCTGCACGCCCGGAAAAACGGTGAAAAGTGAAAAAAGCAAGGAGCAAAATTCAATAATTTTTTCACTTTGAATTGGCTTTTGGAGAACTTATGGCAATTATGAAACCGATAAAGCCGGTGGGTATTGTAGGCTACTGCTCATACATCCCCCGCTATCGCATCCCGGCGAAGGCGATTTCGCAGGTGTGGACGGACGGCAAGGGCGGCACGCCCATCACTGAAAAAGCGGTGGCCGGTTTGGACGAAGATACCGTGACCATCGCCCTGGAAGCGGCCCGCAACGCCCTGCTGCGGGCGCAAATCAATCCGCAACGCATCGGGGCGGTGTGGGTGGGCAGCGAAAGCCACCCTTACGCCGTTAAACCGACCAGCACCATTGTGGCCGAAGCAATTGGGGCCGTGCCCCATACCCAGGCCGGCGATTGGGAATTTGCCTGCAAAGCGGGCACGGAAGCCATGCAGGCGGGCATCGGGTTTGTGGCCTCCGGTATGCAACGCTATGTGCTGGCTGTCGGCGCAGATACGGCCCAGGGCCGGCCCGGCGACGCCCTGGAATACACCGCCGCATCCGGCGGCGCGGCCTGCCTCATCGGCCCGGCAGCAGAGAGCATTGCCACCTTTGAGGCCACCTTTTCGTTTGTAACCGATACCCCGGATTTTTGGCGACGCCCCCACGCTCACTATCCCAGCCACGGCCAGCGTTTTACCGGCGAACCGGCCTATTTTGAGCATGTGCTTTCGGCGGCCAAAACGATAATGAGCGAACTGGGCCGCACGCCCAAAGATTATCAGCACGTTATTTTGCACCAACCCAACGCCAAATTTCCCCGGCGGGCGGCGAAGATGCTCGGCTTTGAGAAGGCGCAGTGGGAAACCGGCCTGCTCAGCCCGGTGGTGGGCAACACCTATTCCGGCGCGGCTATGCTGGGCCTGACGGCGGCGCTGGATATTGCCCGGCCCGGAGACCGCATCCTGTGCGTCAGTTTCGGCTCCGGGGCCGGGTCAGACGCCTTCTCGCTGCTGGTATCGGATGGAATTGAAGGGGTGGCCCGTCGCGCGCCCACTACGCAAGCCTACATCAGTCGCCGCCGGGAAATTGACTACGCCCGCTACGCCCGCTATCGAGGCAAATTATTGCTGGCCTGAGTTGGAGAATTATTGAATCGGCTTTTTCCCCCTCTCTCTAACCCTCCCCCCGTGGGGGAGAGGGTAATTCCCCCCTCTGTGAGGGGGGATGCAGGGGGGAGAAATCATCAGAGGACTTATGAGAGACGTATCCATCATTGGAATAGGACAAACGCCGGTGGGCGAACATTGGAGCCGCAGTTTGCGTCATTTGGCATACGATGCCCTCAGCCTGGCTATGCGAGACGCCGGCACAGACCGGGTTGACGCGCTCTATCTGGGCAATATGCTGTCCGGCGAAATCAGCGGGCAGGCCCATTTGGGGGCGCTGGTAGCCGATTTTGCCGGCATGCGCGGCATCGAAGCGGTCAAAGTAGAGGCCGCCTGCGCCAGTGGAGCCGCCGCCTTTCGGCAGGGGTTGATGGGCGTGGCCGGCGGTTATCAGGATGTGGTAGCCGTGGTCGGCGTGGAAAAGATGACCGACGATGTGGGCAGCAAAGTAACCGCCGGGCTGGCCTCTGCCGCCGACGCCGATTACGAAACGGTTCACGGCGTAACGTTTGTGGCCCTCAATGCCCTGATTATGCGCCGCTACATGTACGAATACGGCCTGAGCAAAGAAGATTTTGCCAATTTCAGCGTCAACGCCCACGCCAACGGAGCCAACAACCCCAACGCCATGTTCCAGCGGGCCATCAGCCAGGACACGTTTATGAAGGCCGGGGTAGTAGCCGACCCCATCACCCTGTTCGATGCCAGCCCCATGGCCGACGGGGCCGCCGCCGTCATCCTGTGCCCCACCGAACTGGCCCGCGAATTTTCAGACAACGCCGTCCGGATTCTCGGTTCGGCGGCAGCTACCGACAGCCTGGCCGTGCATGACCGCAAAAATCCGCTGTGGCTGCAAGCAGCGGAAACATCGGCCCAAAAAGCCTACAAGCAAGCGCACATCGGCCCGCAAGATATTGACTTTTTTGAGCTGCACGACGCCTTCACCATTATGGCCGCCCTCAGTCTGGAAGCCTGCGGCTTTGCCGAACCGGGGCAGGGCACGCGCCTGGCCGTCGATGGAGAGATTGCCCTTGACGGCCGGTTGCCCATCGCCACGATGGGCGGCCTGAAGGCGCGGGGCCATCCGGTGGGCGCCACCGGCATGTATCAAATTGTGGAAGCGGCCTTGCAGCTTCGGGGGCAGGCGGGCAAAAATCAGCTTGCCGGGCCGCGCATCGGCATGACGCAAAATATCGGCGGCAGCGGCGCCACCATTGTGACCCACATTTTAACCAATAATCTGAATCAATAATTTCGGAGGAAATAATAATGACTGTAGAAATCGCTCGACACTGGAGACTGAATGCCCAACGTTATAGCCTGGTGGGTGAAGAGTGTCCCACCTGCCACGACAAAATCTTTCCGCCCCGCGATGTGTGCCCCCACTGCGCCGAAGCAGCCGGCCCGGATTTTCACTTCAGCGGCAAGGGCGAGGTCTTTTCCCATACCGCCATTTACAACGCCCCGGAAGGCTTTGAAACGCAAGCCCCGTACACGGTCGCTTTGGTAAAGCTGAAAGAAGGCCCGCTGATTACCGCCCAACTGACCGACGTGCAAAACGACGACGTGCAAATCGGTATGCCGGTAGAGATGGTCACGCGCAAGCTGGCTGAACAGGGCGACGAAGGGTTGATTTTGTACGGCTACAAATTTCGGCCGCAACTGGCGGCGGCCTGAAATGGGTTTGCGCAGGGGCACGATGCATTGTACCCCTGCGGGATTACCGTTCTTTTACCGTCCGGGGTCGTTGACCAGCCGGCCCAAAAAGACCAGCGCCTTCTCCAGCGAAGCCTGCCAGACCGAAGCATCACCGCGCATGGGCAAAACCACCTGCCGGCGGTTGACCTTCGCCCCCAATTCCAGCCGGTTTTGCAAAACCTGGCGGTCAATCTCTTCCAGTGAATCGGCGTGAATGACGATGGAGCCGCTTTCGGTGTTCAACAGTTTTACCCCCGCCGCCCGGCACAAAACCTTCAGGTTTAGCTGATACAGCAAATTGACCACGGGCTGCGGCAAGGGGCCAAAGCGGTCCTCAAGCTCGCGGCCCATGGCCTCCACCTCTGCCATCGAAGCCAGATTCCCCATCCGCCGGTACAATTTAATCCGCAAGTGGTCCTCCGAAACGTAATCTTCCGGCAAGAAAACCGGCAGCGGCAGATTAATTTGAATATCCTCTTCCAGGGGGGTCAGGTAGGCGGCGGCAAATTGTTCATCCACGCTCTCCGCATCGGCCTGGCCGCTTTTAAGGGCCTGCACCGCCTGGGCCAGCAAGCGCACGTACAGGTCAAACCCCACCGCCGAAATATGCCCGTGCTGGCGCGAACCGAGTAAATCGCCCGCCCCCCGAATCTCCAGATCCCGCATGGCAATTTGAAAACCGGCCCCCAGTTCGCTGGCCTCCTGAATGGCTTCCAGCCGGCGGCGGGCCAGTTCGGGCAGGTTGTAATTATCGGGAACCAGCAACCAGGCATACGATTGCACCGCCGCCCGGCCCACCCGACCGCGCAACTGGTAAAGCTGGGCCAGCCCAAATTTGTCGGCCCGATTGATGATGATGGTGTTGACGTTGGGAATATCCAGACCGGATTCAATGATGGTGGTGCTGACCAGCACATCGTACTCGCCGGCGGCAAAATCGAGCATTACCTGCTCCAGCTTGCGCTCCGACATTTGGCCGTGGCCGATGACCACTTGCGCCTCCGGCACCAGGCGGCGAATATGATTCGCCATTTGCTGAATGCCCATCACCCGGTTATGCACAAAATACACCTGCCCGCCCCGGTCCAGTTCGCGTAAAATGGCGGTACGAATGAGGGCGTCATCGGCTTTGGCTACGCTGGTTTTGATGGGCAGCCGTTCTTCGGGCGGGGTTTCGATGACGCTCATGTGGCGCACGCCGGTGACGGCCATGTGCAGGGTGCGCGGGATGGGCGTGGCGCTGAGGGTCAGGGTATCAACGTTGGCCCGCAGTTCCTTGAGCCGTTCCTTGTGCGATACGCCAAAGCGCTGCTCCTCATCCACAATCAGCAAGCCCAGGTCTTTAAAAACGATGTCTTTTTGTAACAGGCGGTGCGTGCCGATGACAATATCCACCCGCCCGGCGGCCATGCCGCGCAAAACCTGGTCGGCCTCCCGGCGGGTGCGGAAGCGAGACAGCATCTCGACGGTGACGGGGTAGGCCGCCAGCCGGGAGCGGAAGGTATTGAAGTGCTGCTGGGCCAGCACGGTGGTGGGAACCAGTATCGCCACCTGCGCGCCGTCCATTACCGCTTTGAAGGCGGCCCGCAGGGCGACTTCGGTTTTGCCGTAACCCACATCGCCGCAAATCAGGCGGTCCATGGGGCGGGGCGATTCCATGTCGCGCTTCACATCGGCCAGGGCGTGGAGTTGGTCTTCCGTTTCCACATAGGGGAAGGAAGCCTCCAGTTCGCGCTGCCACTCTGCATCCGGGGCGAAGGCCCGGCCCGGCACCACCTGTCGGGCGGCGTAAATTCGCAGCAATTCGTCGGCAATATCGGCCACCGCCGCTTTGGCCCGCTTTTTAATGCGCGTCCAGTCTGCCGTGCCCAGCCGGTTCAGTTTGGGCGGGCTGTCGTCTGCGCCCACGTAGCGGGATAATCTGTCGGCCTGATGGATGGGCACGTACAATTTATCGTTTTGACGATAATTAACCTGCAAATATTCGCGCTCAACGCCATCGAAGGCCAGTTTGACCAGCCCATGAAAAACGCCGATGCCGTGTTCGATATGAACCACGTAATCGCCGGCCTTCACATCGGCGAAGAAGGTTTCCGGGGTAACGCCCGCGTGGCGGCGGGGGCGGCGACGCGGCTGAGGTTTACGCACGCCAAAGAGTTCAGCATCGGTGAAAACAGACAGCAGCGGGGCGGCGCCCTCTCTGGGCCGCAGCAGCCAGCCTTCCAGCAGCGGGCCGTTGAACACGGTGATACTGCCCGCCGGCGGCGGCGCGGCCAACGATTCCACCGGCTCGGCCACAATATTCGCATCAACCAGAAAACCGCTTAAACGGGCGGCCTGCCGGCTGGCGATGATAACCCGCTCGCCGGCCTGTTTGCGCCGGAGCAACTCGGCGACAGCGTTTTTAACCTGCCCTCCAAACACCGTGGGGCTGCCGAAAATACCGGACAGGTCCGGGGCGGCTGCCGCCGTATCGTCCGGGGCGTCGGGCCGGCGGTCAAAGCCCAGCGTCACCACCCGATGCTGCTGCAAACACGTTTTGACCGCTGCCCACTCAAAAAACGATGGCGGCCAGTCCGGGGGCAACACGTGCTGCTCAATTAAATCGGTCTTTAATTGACCGGCCTGCTCCTTCAAATCCGACACAATAGCTTCCAGTTCGGCGGGGTTTTCCATCACCACCAGGCTGTCGGCGGGCAAAAAATCAAGCAGGTTGGATAGCCCGGCGGACATCAAGGGCAGATAATTTTCCATACCGGAAAAGGTGATACCGGCCTCAAGCAGGGTCACGGCTTCGCGCACATCATAATCGGCCACGGGTTGCAGCGCGGCGGTATTCAGCCCGGCCAGGGTTTGGGCGGCGGCGGGGGCGTGTACGGGCAGGGCTTCGGTGGCCGGGCCGATGGTGAAGGTGGTCAGTTTGCTTTCAGAGCGCTGGGTGAAGGGGTCAAACACGCGCAGGGAGTCAATTTCATCGCCAAAAAGCTCAATCCGTATCGGATTGGAGAAGGTGGGGGGGAAGATGTCCAGAATGCCCCCCCGCCGGCTGAACTCGCCCGGCGCTTCCACCACGTCCCGTCTTTCGTAGCCCATATTCAGCCACCATTGCAGCGTGTCGGTCATGTCAATTTGCCGGCCCAGGCGGTAGGAGCGCAGCGATTGCCGCAGCCAGGCAACGGGCATGGTTTTTTGCATCAACGCCCGCGCCGATGTGACCACGATGGGCGGCGTGGGCCGGTCATCAGCGGTTGCCAGGGCGGTTAAGGCTGCCACGCGCCGGGCCACCGTTTCCTTGTTCCACGGCACGCGCTCGTAGGGCAGTACGCCGGGGTCCGGCAGCCGGTGGACGCAGCCGGGGTCGGCGGCCCAAAAGCGGAGCTGGTCGGTCAGGGTTCGGGCCCGGTTGGCCCGGCCCGCCACCAACAGAATGGGCATTTGCAGGTGATGGTGCAAAGCGGCCAGCAGGGGCATTCGGGCGGCGGCGGGAATTTTAAGCGGGTGGGCCACGGGTTGACCTTCGGCCAGCCGGGTTATCACCTGCCGCAGGGGGTCTGTCTGGTTAAACAAGCGCAATAATACCGAAAGATTTATCATCTTAATGTCTATCCGTAAAATACTTGTGGCACTCATTGTCAAACAACAAGCCGGTGAAGTTGTAGTTGCTCCCCCCTTAATCCCTGATGAAGAAACCGCTTCGCGCCCTCAAGCGGGGGGAATGGCCCGCCCCCTTTCAGGGGGATACCCGAAGGGCACAGGT
>JAJRUC010000173.1 GCA_024278015.1 Chloroflexota bacterium | reverse complement strand
TACTACTACGACTAAAAAAGATTTAAATAAAAAGAAACATGTTAATAAAGAATAAAATAGACTCATGTTAATAACCTGAGTATAATAGGTCTGTTTTTGCCCCCGTAGCTCAGGGGATAGAGCAGAGGTTTCCTAAACCTTGTGCCGCAGGTTCGATTCCTGCCGGGGGTACTTTCAGGGCCGGGGTTTGCCCGGCTTTCTTTTTAGGCCGTGTTGACGTTTGGAAACAGTACATCGTACACCCTGCGACTCAATGGCACACAAAATACACAAATTTTGACAAACGGCAACACAACCTAGCCTGTCGCTGCCGGCCCGGAGCGCCCATGACCGTTCTTGTTCTTTATGGCTTGCTTTTTAGCAGCGTTATCGGCCTGTTTGGGTTTTATAAAAAAGCGCTTTCCTTCAGCGGTATGGGGGGCGCAATCTTCGTCGGAACCACAATTTTTGCTTTTGGCGGCTACGCCTGGGGCGGCCTGTTGCTGCTTTTCTTTGTGTCCTCCAGCGCGCTTTCCTTCTTCAAGGCGAAAGAAAAAGCGCATCTGGCCGAGAAATTCGACAAAGGCTACCGCCGCGACCTGGCCCAAACGCTGGCGAATGGCGGGGCGGCAGCCTTGGTGGCAATAATGGCCTTCCTGTTGCCCGCCGGCGGGTGGTGGATTGCTTTTGTGGGCATTATGGCTACCGTCACCGCCGATACTTGGGCCACCGAACTGGGCGTTTTGGCGAATACAGCCCCCCGCCTGATAACAACCGGCCACCCTGTCGCGCAAGGGACTTCCGGGGGGATTACGCTGTTGGGAATGCTGGCCGCCTTGAGCGGGGCCGCCGTTATTGCCCTGGCCGCGACGGCCATCTTCTCCGGCGGCGGCCCCCCGCTGCGGCTTTTTGCGGCCGGCGCCGTCGGGGGGCTGGCCGGCGCCCTGTTTGACAGTGTTTTGGGGGCCACGATGCAGGCTATCTATTATTGCGACGTTTGCCAAAAAGAAACCGAGCAAAAGTACCATCGACGGTGCGGACACACGCCCACCCGGATGACAAGGGGCCGGGCCTGGTTAAATAACGATTGGGTCAACTTCATCAGCTCTGTGGTGGGGGGGCTAATAGCCTGGCTGGTCGGCTATGGCCTTATACATTAATTCAGGCCGTTTAACTCAGCTTGCATTAATCTGGAGATGATATAATAGCGTCGAAAAGAACAGCGCGTGTCTCTGAGAGGATTTTAATGATTCAGCAACCTGAAAAACAAGCAATAACACAGAGCGTCCCCATGTGGTTGGTGGGACTGGCCGTAATGGGGGGGATTTTGGGCGGGGCCGTTATCGGCGGCATTGCCGGCTATGTGGCTGCCGGAACGGTTAAACCGGAAATGGTGGTCATCACCCCCCCGCCCAGCGCCGTTTCTGCGGAAAGCATCCACCTGACCGCCGTTGAACCGGACGCGCCGGCAGATACCGTATCGGCCCCCCTGACGGAAAACGGGATGTTGATGGACGCCGTCGAACAGGTGAATCCGGCCACTGTGACCGTTTTGAATTTTCAGCAAGCCGGCATGACCTCCGGGTCCGGCGTAATTATCGATGCGGCCGGCTACCTGGTCACCAATAATCACGTCATCGAAGGCGCAGAAAAGCTGGAAGTTATTATGGCCCACGGGGGACGGGTGACGGCGCAATTGGTGGGCCAAACCAGCGATTTTGACCTGGCCGTGCTGAAAATCGACTCCGCCGATGTATCCGGCGTGGCGAAGTTCGGCAATTCATCTGTTTTGCGGTTGGGAGAACGGGTGGCCGCTATCGGCAGCGCCCTGGGCGGCTTTAGGAATACGGTCACCAGCGGGGTTATCAGCGCCCATAACCGCTCTTTGGGCGGGCAAAGCGGCCTGCTGCAAACCGACGCGCCCATCAATCATGGCAATTCCGGCGGGCCGCTTATCAATCTTCGCGGCGAAATAATCGGCATTAATGTGATGGTTTATCGGGGCAACAATTTTAGCGGCGATGTGGCCGAAGGGCTGGGCTTTGCCATTCCGTCCAATATCGCCCAAAAAGTGGTTCAGCAATTAATTGAAACAGGCCGGGCCGAAATGCCCTTTTTGGGCGTGTCCTATTCGGCCTTGAACCCGCAGGTGAGCATGGAATATGGCCTGAGCGTTACCCAGGGAGCCTTGATTGAGCGCATCCTGAGCGGAACGGCCGCCGCCGAAGCGGGGCTGCAAGCCAACGACATCATTCTGGCTATCGACGACCAGCCGGTTGATGACCGTCACCCGCTGTCGCAACTGCTGCTGGAACGCTCGGTGGGCGAGAGCGTGACCCTGACCATCGCCCGGGGCGAAGAACAGCAAAAAATTCCCGTCGTTTTGGGCAAAAAGCCGAAAGGATTGTAAAAAATGACCCCGCTCGCCGAAGCACCCATCGAAGTTGTTGTCACCCGGCTTTTAACCCAGGCCGGCTTGAGTTTGGCCGTGGCCGAATCATGTACCGGCGGTTTGCTGGGGCATCGGTTGACCAATGTGCCGGGCAGTTCAGCCGTATTCAAGGGAGGGGTGGTGGCCTATTCGTATAGCGCAAAAGAGCGATTGCTGCACGTAAACCACGCCGATTTGGTGCGGTACGGCGCGGTGAGCAACGTCATCGCCCAACAAATGGCCCGGGGCGCAAGAAATTTACTGGACGCGGACTACGCCCTGTCGATTACCGGCATTGCCGGACCGGGGGGCGGCATGCCGGGCAAGCCGGTCGGTTTAACCTTCATCGGCCTGGCTTTTGACGGGGGCGTTTTGTGGCGGCAGCACATTTGGCAGGGAGACCGGGCGGCCAATAAAAGCCAATCGGTTGAGGCGGCGCTGCACTTTTTGAAAGAAATTTTGCCGGAAAAGGAAAAAGTGGCGTGAGCGAGGTTCAGTTTTTGCGCGAGCCGGTTCAGGTTGAGGCGCATATCTCTGCCGGCGGATTGCGCCCGGAAGCCGTGCGGTGGCAAGAAACTGACTATGCCGTGGTCTCTGTGGGCCGGCAATGGCCGGCGGCAGACGGCGTTCACGTGCTGGTAGAAGTTTACAATGGCGCCCGGATGGAACTGGTGTTTGGCGGAAACAGGTGGCATTTGCAACGCTATTGGCCCGTCGACGGGCTGGTTTGATTTGGCCGGCGATTTACAATTGAGCCAGTTTTGCTTTCGATTTTGCCGAAAACCGGGCTTCATCCACCATAAAGCGCGTGTGCGTCCCCCGCGCAATCACTTCCACTTCATCTTCAGCCGAAACAGAAAACGTAATTTCCCGCTGGTTGACTCCGGTTACGATTGCCGTGGCGGTTACGCGCATGCCCGGCGGCGTGGGCGCCAAATGAGAAAATTGCAGAGCCGTACCCACGGTGGTTTTTCCCGGCGGCAGGTGGGGGGCCAGGGCCGCTACCGCCGCTTGCTCAAACAGGGCGGCCAGCGCGGGCGAGGCCAACACCGCCACCGAGCCGCTGCCCACCGCCGGGGCGGTCATATCATTCGATACCAGTCTGCCGGCAGAGGCTGATACTCCCGGTTTGAGCGGTTCCATCGGTCAGGGTCTCCAGATAAAGGGCCGTTCTTCGCTGGACGGGCTGAGGGGGATATCCGGTTGTCCGTTGGCTGCTGTGCCGCCCAGGCGAACCGTGACCCACCAATCGAATTTGTCTTTGCCGGCCAGTCCGAAGCCGGCTTCAACCGGCACTTGCCAGCTTGTTTCGGTGATGAGGCCGCTGCCCCAATACCGCGCTTCATCTCCCACAAAATACCGAATGGTCACATCGTAAAATTCGTTGGCCGCCAAAACGCCGACCGGCTTCCACGACAGGATGATTTCTTCAAATTTGCCGTGAAATTCGGCCATGGGGGCGGGGGCCAGCAAAACCGGGGCCGCGTATTTTAACGATGGCCGGCTGGTGGGGGTTGCTTCGGGCTGCTCCGGCGTGGCTTCCGGGCCGGCGGGTGAGGGCGTTGCAGCGAATAATTGCTTCAGGGCGGTTTGTTTTTCCTGCGCGGCAGAGGTATCGGGCACGTTCAGGGTTAGGGCCACGGCATAATCTTCCAGGGCAGCTTCCGGATTTCCCGCTTCCTGAAAGGCGTCGCCGCGTTGCAAATAGGCCTCGTACAGATTTTGGGCCGCCTGACCGCCGGCGTAGTTCGGTTCAACTTTGATGATATTTTGCAAGGTATCAATTAAAATAGCGGGGTCATCTTCTTTTGAAACCGAAAGATAGGCGCCGGCATAGGTTATCTGGTCGGTCAGGTCTTGCCGGGGGGGGCAAACAGCCTGCCCCGCCTGAAAATCGGCCAGCGCGGCCTGAACCGTGGCCCGGTCTTTGGGGTTGCTAATCTTCGAGAGGCGTTCCATGCCCCGGGCCAAATAGGCATCGCACAGCAATGCGGTGACGGTTTCCGCCTCAAACGAGGGCGTTTCCCGCAACGATTCCAGCAATTCGGTGGCTTCCGTCCACTGCTTGTTGTCTATTGCAGACCGGGCCTGCGTCAGCGTTTGGGCCAGGCGGGTTTTTTCCTGAAGCAAATCTTGCAGATTGTCCGGGTCGGCAAACGAGGGGTCAATTGCTTTTAGCTGCGCCAGCAAGTCGGCGGCGGTTTCGGTATCTTCTGCGGCCAGCGCCTGTTGGGCCTGGGCGTAAATTTCAGCCGTGTTCGGGGCGGTCTGCGGGGGAGGGGGGGTATTGCGGCTGACCAGAAAGATGACGGCTACAATGGCTATCACCACCACGGCGGTTAAAGCCGGCCATTTAAGGGGCAATCCGGCGGCGGGCAATTTAATACGGCCCGATTTTTGGGGCAGGCCTTCCGTCAATCGCCGGAAGCCGCCGTTGCGGGTGCGCCGCCGCCGGGCTTCGGCCCACAGGGCATCGGCGCGGCGGTAGGTTGGCGCCGATTTTTTGATGTGGCCGAAGAGTTTTTCGGCGCGGGTGTAATCGCCCACTTCAAAGGCGGTAATCGCCTTTTCGTATAGCGCAGAAAGGGCTTGTTCCGTCGATTGTTTATCAACCGCGCTTTGAGCCTGCTTCAGCAGTTTGGGGCTGTCTTTGTATTCAGGCGCGGTTTTTATAATTTCGGTCAGTTCATCAATGGCCTCTTGCCAGCGATTGCTTTCCATAGCCCGCATAGCGGCGTTGTACAGGGCGTTCAGGCGGGCTTGCGTGCCGGCATAGGCCAGTTTTTCGGTGGCGGGCAAATGGTGCGGGTCAAGGTTAAGGGCCTGATTGAGCAAATTGACGGCCTTTTGCCAGTCATCGGCTTCAATGGCTTTTTCCGCCCGGCGATAGAGTTTGTTCGCCATTTCGGATTTGTTAACAGTATCTTTAGCGGCGGGCAGCAAATCAGCCGATATTTTTTTCCCGGCCAGAATCAGGGCCACCGCCTGCCGGACAGCCGTGGGCGATTGCAGCCGGTCATCCGGGCTTTTGGCTACCATGCGTTTCAGCAGCGTTTGCACTGAATCCGGCAGGGAACTGGTACTCAGGTCAATTTCAGGAAATTCGCTGGTGATGTGTTTGCTGATGATGGACCACGGGCTTTTTGAATCGAAGGGTACGCGCCCGGACAGGATTTCGTATAGAACAATGCCGCAGGAATAAATATCAGAGCGAATGTCAACGTCTTCACCCATCGCCTGTTCCGGCGAAATGTAATACGGCGACCCCACAAAGCCGGATTGGGTGAGGGAGGGCAACATGCGGGCGCGGGCAATGCCGAAATCCAGCACTTTCAGTTGGCCGCTATCGGTGAGCATAATATTTTGGGGTTTAATATCCCGGTGGACGATGTTGTATTCGTGGGCGTTTTCCAGGGCTTCGCAAATTTGGTCAACCAAACTCAGGGCTTCTTCCCAGGGGAGGGGGCCTCTGTCGTTGAGGATTTCGCGCAGGTCTTTGCCTTCCACGTATTCCATCACCAGATAATGCGTATCCCGGCTGGAGCCGTAATCCATCACCCGCACCACGTGCGGGTTTTTAAGCAGGCCGGCCAGTTTTGCTTCTCTGGTAAAGCGTTGCAGATAAGCAACATCTTCGCCAAAGTGGGCGTACAGCACTTTTACCGCTACCAGTTGGCCCTGATTGATGTCTTCGGCCAGGTAAACTTTGGCCATGCCGCCGCTGCCGATTTCTCTTAAGATACGGTATCGATTGCCAAGTATGTTGCCTATCAAGAGGTTGTCCTTCTGTTATTAAGGGGTTACTCAGCAGCTACCCGTAAAGGTGTCATTGCAAGCGGAGCGAAGCAATTGCGCTTGCGGCAATGGAGATTGCTTCAGCCTTGACGGGCTTTGCCATGACAACCGGGTAGTTACTATTAAAGTTGATGGCCGCCATTGCTTGCATTATACTTCAGTTTTTATTTGACGACAACAGACAGGTTACGTCTCCGGCGTAACACCCCTCAAAATATCACGCCGCCGGCGCGACCTGCTGCTGTTCTACGGCGCCGAGGCTACTTTTTGCTATCGCGCTGCCAAAAAAGCTCCGGACGGGTGGATACACGCTGTTTGCGCCACCACAGCCCCACCGGGTAGCCCGCCATTTTTGCTGCGTCGCCGCTAATGCGGATGACCGGAACCCACAAAAAGGCTTTCAACTTTTCTGCCGGAGAGAGCGCTCCCCATTGTCGCCACAGGCGGCGACAGGGGGTGGCGAACATGCCCGCCCCGCCGATAATCGCCCCGGCCGGCCACCACCAGTAATTAATCGCAAAGCCCAGCGCAATTAACAGGGGCAGGGCCAGCAGATAGGTAATATAACGAATGGCGTGGCGTTTTCGCCACAGGTCGGCTTTGCCGTCGCCGCGCGCGTATTGGTAATATTGCTTGAAGAAGGCTCGCAGGCTGCCCCGGGGCCGAAAACAGGCCACGGCTTTGGGGGCGAAGACAAAATTACCGGCCAGACGGCGCAGGTTCATATCGAATATCAAATCCTCGCAAAAATCCAGCCATTCCGGGTAGCCGCCCACGGCTTGCCACGCCGATTTGGTAAAGGCCACGGAGCGGCTGCTGGGCAAAAATGTGGCCGGATTGATGTCACTTGCTTCGGGTAGTACGGTGGCCCCCATCGCTACTTCAAAGGCGTTTTGGGGGTCGGACACAAAGAAGCCGGCCACAACCTGGGGGGGGTGGGGGGTTTCAAAGGGGGCGCTCAGTTCGGCCAGCCAATCCGCCGAAAGCCGCACCCCGGCATCGGTGGCGGCAATGACCGGCCCGGCAGCGGCCTGAATGGCGATGTTCCGGCCCCGGCTGATGTTGGCTCCCGGCGCGACTATCACCCGCACCGGCAATTGCGCGGCGTAGCCTTCGATGATGGAGACGGTGTTATCCGCAGAGCCGCCATCGACAATGACGACTTCGTCCGGTTGGCGGGTTTGAGCCGCCAGCGAATCCATCAACCGGCTGATGGCGGCCCCTTCGTTCAGGACGGTGGCAATTACAGAGATGTTCATAAAGTTAATCCAGAAATTGTTTCATAATCGCCGATTTTTACGTGGCTGTGGTCAATGGTATAATCCTTCAGTCGATTTGCCTAATTTGCGGTGGAGGTTTATGGGTTAAATGAGTAAAAGACAGTGGAGCATGGTAATTGTGATGATTTTAATCAATTACCTGATTTTTTCGCAACTATTTCAGCGTATTATGGATACCGTCCCGGTTTTGAGTGTGGCCACCGCCACGCCGATAGCCACCTTTACCCCCACACAAGTGGCCCCGCCGCCGACCATTCCGCCGGCGCCCGCCAATACGCCGATTCCGGCAGAACCCACTGCCACCAACACCCCTGTCATTATGACCGAAGCCCAGCAGCAAGCGGCCACGGCCACCCGCTCGGCGGTGGAAACAGAACAAGCGCCCCCGCCGCCGCCGCCCACCGAAACCCCCACCCCCGGCAGGCCGATGGTAACGGCAAGTGACACGAATGTCAATTTGCGCGCCGGTCCCGGTACAAATTATCCAAAGGCGGGCGTTTTGCGGCAGGGCGAGAGCCTGGAAATTGTGGGCCGCAACGCCGATTCATCGTGGTGGCAGGTCAGCGCGGTAGACGGCTTCAAATGGGTGGCGGCCGGCGTAACCACCGCCGATAATGTGGTCAGCGAACTGCCGCTGGTTGATGCGCCCCCCCCGCCGGCCACGCCCACCCCCGTGGCCCCGCCCACGGCCACGCCGGTGCCGCAACCGCAATTTCAGTATACGGTTTTTAATCTCTTTGCCGCCGATTCGGATAACCCCAATCAAGGCTTAACCCGCGTTAAGGGCGTGATGACAGATGCGGCCGGAAACGGGGTCAACGGCATTTCGCTGCGTATTCGCTCCGGCTCATTTTGCGCCATTTCCAGCCCCACCCATGATGACGGCGGGGCCGGTCGCTACGATTTTGTACTCGATAATCGGGCACGCGACGGCAGTTGGGACCTGGATGTGGTCGGCCCGCTGGATGACTGGTCGGACGCCAACAGCAACAAGGACCGCTGCCGAAGCCTGCCTTCCTTGTCTGAAAAGAAGACGGTTGTCACCACGCTCAATAAAAGTATTGTTACGCTGGAGTGGAGAAAGAACTGGTAGCAATTTTGAAGAATATTCTCCTTCGCCTCTCTAGGAAAAAAGTACCACCATATTTGGGGAAAATCGACAATTTTCCCCCTGGATGTGGATATCTTGCATGTTTCTGTGGAAAGAATCATGGTATTGTGGATAAGTTATGTCATTGAATCTATAGTACTATGTTGGCTTGCTTGAAGCAACTCCCTGATTTTACATGCATAAAGATGAAGGAAAGTATCAGTTGATAATGAAGAAACGCCTTGTTTTTGTCGTAATTTTTATGATAGTTGCCGGGTTGGCCTGTAAAATTTCAATCGGCACCGAAGCGCCTGCCGCCGTGGCTCCCACTGCCACCCGCACCCCGTTGCCCACCTTTACCCCCACGCCGCAACTTGGTCTCATCATCTCCGGGACGGCCACGCCGATGCCGGTGTCTGCCGGCCAGGAATCTTCCGGCGAAGCAGCGCCGTCAACTGCTGCGCCCACATTGCCCCTTCCCACCGACACGCCCCCTCCGCCTCCACCCGCCGATACGCCCACCCCGGTTCCCGTCCAAAAGCCGATGGTTTCGGCTGAGGCGCAAACCGTCAATTTGCGCACTGGGCCGGGAACCAACTATCCGCGCTCCGGGGTGTTATCGCAGGGCCAAAGCCTGGAAATTGTGGGCCGCAACGTCGATTCATCGTGGTGGCAGGTGAGTACCGCAGAGGGCACCAAATGGATTGCCGCCGGCGTGACCACGGCCAATAATGTGAATGACTCAATTCCGGTGGTAAGTGCGCCGGCCCCGCCCCCCCCGCCCCCCACCGCCGTGCCCCCCACCCCCGTCCCGGTACCAACCAAACCGGCCTATCAATACACAGTTTATAACGTATTTTGGAAGCCGAACAAAGGTATCACCCAAATCAGAGGCTACATCAAGGATACGGCCGATAATCCGGTGAATGGGATTTACGTGCGGGTGCGGGCCGGCGATTATTGCGTGGTGTCATACGCCTCCGGCCCCAATGGAAACTACCCGCCGGGCAATTACGATGTGCTTATTGGTCCGGGAGAACGGCCCGGCAGTTGGCAGGTCGATATTGTGCCGGATACCGCCGAACCGTATACGGATAAATGTCGTGGTATGGCCGCTTTGTCTGAAACGAAGAATATTATCACCGAAATTGACAAAACCGTCGTTTTTGTGGAATGGCTCAAAAACTGGTAGAGCGGTTGAAGTTTGCCGGTCTGTCCGTAGGGGCACGATGCATCGCGCCCCTACAATGGTTGAATCAGAATACATACTAAATATGGGTGTGCTAATTTTACTCGGCACTAAATATGTGGATATCCCCCCTTATTCTGTGGAAACATGACCAATTTTGTGGATAAGTCATTGCCGGCCGCAACAGAAATTATTTGACGATTGCTATCGGTTGAGCCGGCCCCAGTGGTTTCCCGCCCCACCAGATTTGCAGCGAATATCTCCCCGGCGAGCGGTCTCCCGTGAAGAAATCCGCCTGTCCGCGCAGGGTTTCCCCCACCCGCCAACGGCTCATCGGATACCCCGTCACCGCCGAACCCCGCCACACTTCCTCCCCGTCCAGCGCGATGCGCACCGGCGCATCCGCCGTCACCGCCGCCGACTTTTGCCAGTAAAGATTCACATGCACCGGCGACCCCGCACGAATGGGCGCGTCCGGCTCGGCGGCGTGTCCCAGCGGATAAATGTCCACCCCCACCAGCGGCGGCGCGTCCACCCGCTGCCGAATGCCGAACGCATCAATGGGCAGCGGTGAGGCATTCGGCATCACCGAAATGGTGGTCAGCGTCAAAAAATCGCGCCCGTCGGGGAGGCGCAGCCGTTCCCCCGTCGCCGAATCATACAGCCCCACCACCAGCCGATATTCCCCCGGCGGCGTGCCGGGTAAAATCTGCACCCCGTGCCGGTCATTGACCGTCGCGCCCGCTTTCCACGCCGAGGTGGGCGGTTGCGGTGCGGCATCCCGCTGCCCCACCAGATGATTTTCCGCATCCAGCACCTGCACAAAAACGGTGTAATTTTTTTCAGGCGATTGAATCGCTTGCCATTGCAACCCGATTTGCAAAATATCCCCCGGTGAAACGGGCGCAGGGGGGAGCTGATAGCCC
>JAJRUC010000172.1 GCA_024278015.1 Chloroflexota bacterium | reverse complement strand
GGTCACGGCGGTGGTGCCGGAATCAAGGGCCATAATCTGGGCGCTGGTGGAGAAGAGCGAACCGCCGAAGGCGCGGGTCATGGTGGGGGCGAAGAAATTGGTGGCGCCGGCTTTGAAACCATTGTAGGTGGTCAAGCGACCTTCGTTATTGAAGGAATTGGCAATAACGGCGATTTGTTCGCCGCTGGCGGCAGATACCACGCCGCCGCCGATAAAGCCGTCGACCAAACTGGTGTTATCAGCCTGTTTAACAGTGGTCGAACCGTTTCCGGCCACTGACACTGTTTGTTTGGCAGCGGTAACTTCGCTGCCGTCTGCGGAATTGTAGTAAGAGATGGTGACGGTAGCTGTCGTGGCGCCAACGTTCTGAACGATAATTTCAGTGCTGAACACACCGCCGCCAAAGTTCTTCAGCAAGGTGGGCAGATAGAAGGTTTGGCCAATTTCATTCTCGTTGAGGCCGGAATAGTTGGCCGCGCCTTGTTTGCCGTTGTCCCAGGTAACAAGCTGAGCGCCAATCGCACCCATGCTGACATCGGCGGAAAGGACAACGTTGCCCCGGAAGCCATCATCAAGATTGGCGACAGAAGGTTGGTAAACATTGATATTGCCGCCCTGCGGCAACGCAAGCGATTGCGCGGCATTGGCGTCTTCCGTGCCGTTTTCAAAATAATAGGCTACGGACACGGTGCCATCAGTCGTATCGGTATTTTGCACCTGGAAACTGGTGACGGCACTGCTAACCGAGATGGGTGTTTGAGCCGCAACCATAAATACATTGGCTAAGGCAACCATCAATAACAAGGTAATGACTAAAGTAACTTTACGATTCATAAAAATGACCCTCCTGACAGGTATTTGGTTTCTAAATCTGGGTATAGTTTAGACGAAGCAGTATCAAAATTCAATAATCCATATGGATAACCATGGAATTATTGGCGGATTTTCACAAAAATCAGGGCCAAAAGCGCCTCGGCACTCATAGAAACGCCTCTGGCCAGCAAAGCGATAGTCCCCGCCACAGGCAATGGCATCATCCCGCTCAACAAACCGGCCAGCATCCCCTCTCGAATGCCGACCCCGCCCGGCACAAAAATAATCACATAACCAACCACCCACGAAAGGCAGGCATAGCCTATCGTTTGGATTAAATTGGCCGGGTTAAATAATTGTCCCGAAGCCAGCACCAGCCAGTAGATTGAGCTACCGTACGCCAGCCAGAAAACGATATACAATCCGGCCAGATAAACCAGTCTCCGGGCCGGCAGCCTGGCGTTGCAAGCCTGAAACCTGGCCCGCATAACGGCTATCCACAAAGATAATAATATCCCTCCGGCCAAGAACAACAACACCGTCGAAGCAAATTTTGCCAGCGCAAAACCTGCCCCCAGCACCAGGCCAACCCACAGCACGCTAATTTGTTCGGTCAAAAGGGCTTCTGTAGAAATTTTCAATGGCACTGTCAATTGTTCCAGCCAGACAACCCGCCCCCCAAAATGCCATACCCCCCCCGGCAGATACCGCCCGATGCCGGTTAAAAAATATATGCGCATTATCCGGTAGCGAGCGCAATTAACGCCATATCCCTGCAAAATCTGATGCCAGCTTGTAGCCAGCGTCACAAAACAAAAAGAAATAAAGACAAACGATAAAAGAACCCACCGGAAATCAAACCCGGTGACAAGCAATTTGAATTGCCGGTAATTTTGAATAACCAACCACAGAATCAAAATCAGGGTGATGGTAAAAACAAGATACCCAATTTGTTTGGCGGCTTTGCTGCCGGCCAGTTTTCGGATATACGCCAGAATTATGCGCGCCCGCTTAACGGCGAATGTTAGTATGTGCGACGATTGTTTCAATGGTTTGCATTAACCCTTTCCAGGCATCGGCCTGCGGTTGCGCAGAGGCGTCCGCTTCCGGCAAAGATACCGGCCGGGCCAAAAATTGCTCTATCGAACGGGCCAGCGCAGCGCTGTCCGCCGGAGGAACCAGCCATTGCCGGTCCCGCTCGTTTAGCGCGTCAACCAGCCCGGCCTGTTTGGTGGTAATAACCGGTTTGCCAAACCCATACGTCAGCGGAATGACCGCGCTCTGGCTTGTTTCCAGATACGGCAACACCACCCCCTCTGCCGCCGAAAAATAAAGGGGTAACTCTTCATTAGATACGTAACGGTCAATGATGGTGACGGCGTGAGCAATGCCCAGCCGGTCAATCCGGTCAAGATAAGTTGCCTTGTCCTTCCAAAACTCACCGACAATCAGCAGATGTGGTTTGTGGGTTCCGGTCTGGTGCAGTTCTGCCACGGCCTCAATTAAAAAATGCAGACCTTTGTATCTTCTGACAAAGCCGAAGAATAATAAAACGGGTTGATTATTGGGAATACCCAGTTTTCGACGGGCTGTTTCTTTGGGCATCAAGTCAAGGTCGGGGATTTCGAACACGGAAAAGATGGGGCTGTGATGGACTTGCCGGCGGGGAAACAGCGCTTCCAGCAGCGTTTTGTCTCTGGGCGATTGTACAATGAAGGCATCGCCCTGCGACAGGGCCAATCGAGTCAACAGCCTGTCGGCAATGCTGGCTTCGTGAGGGGCAATATTGTGGCACAGATACAATATCTTCATCCCCTGCCGGCGCACCAAAGCCGTCACCACAAAAAACGGCAACGCCCAAAAAGGAACCCACCAGGGCAAAATCAACCATCGAGCGCCGGTGCGGGTTATTTTCCGGGCTGTTTGCAACCAGGTGACGGGATTTATGGAATCGAGGGTGTAATGGCACGGAGCATCAATAGCCTTCCGGCTGGGGTCGCGGTCTGTTTTGCCGGGAAAAAGGATTTTCGGGTACTGGCGTAAAAAAGAAAAGAATACCACCTCATAAGATTGGGATAATTTGTGATAAAACAGAGTGGTGGTGTGGGCAATTCCTCCCCGAAACGGATATGTCGGCCCCAACAAGGCAAACTTCATAGCGAATCTATTGTCTTTCTTTTTTGACACACAGCAAATTGGTGTAACCGACCGTCCTGAAAAAGGCTTTGATTTATCCCGAAAGGGTGTCGGGCTGATATTTGAGCAAAAAATCAGAAACCGACAAGGGCAAAACAGCCTCTTTTTCCTCATCAACTTCAAATAGCTCAAAGCCCTGTGCCAGCAACAAATCCAGATATGCTTTGGGGGTGGTGCCAAAGCCCATCAAGCCGGTGGGCCAAAATTCGGTCAGCATCGAAAGCCCGGCTTGCCCCTTCAGCAAGGCGGTCATGCCTTCAACCGCACCTTTCTCCGCGCCCTGAATATCCATTTTGATGAAATCAATCCGACGCGGGTCATCTGCAAAAAAATCATCCAGCCGAATAACATCCACCCGCACCGCCTGACGGCCGTCGCCGGGGTCGTAAATCCGGTGGTCGCCATAGTGGTCATCCCGGACGTATAAATTCAACCGGCCGGTGGTGTTGGAAACCGCTTTTTGCACCAGCGTGACATTGGTATAGCCGTTTATTTCGACATTTTTTTTGAGAACACCAAAATTGGTGGGGTCCGGTTCAAAGGCGAAAACGTGGCCTGCATCACCCACCTGGCGGGCAATGATGAGGGTGTAATAGCCAATGTTGGCCCCAATATCCAGCACAACCTGGCCCGGTTTGACCAATTGTTTGATGAGCGCGGTCTCAAAAGGCTCGTATTCCCCTCGAATGGAAAGCAAGAGCGAATCCTGGGGGTCCAGGAACATCTTGTGCCCATCAATTTCCACAAAATCGGCCTTTAAGCGTTTGATGATGAATTTTTTGGCCCATTGAATCGGGAAAAAGCGGCGATTGATGCCGGCCGGTAAAATTTTTGAGATTATTTGGCTTAAAAATAACAATATTTTCTTCACAAGGTCTCACCTGCTTCAGAAATTTTCTGCGTTTTTATGTCGTTCCGGGCCGCCCGCCGGCTCCCACAAAAATATGGATAATCCGGATCTCTTCCATTGTATTTCTATTCCCGTACCGAGTAACATTCCTTCTCCAGTCCCGATGGGTTATTTTGTCTATACGACGCTATTTTATCCAGCGACGTTAGCTTGCATAAATCCATAGAAATTGTGCAGGCGGATTCGATGTTGTTTTCCTCGGCCAACTGCCGCCAATGGGTCATTGCATCATCGCCCTCAACAAAAAACAGCGGTCTATCCCAATAAATATCAGGCATAACCATACCTAACCAGGAACATTCGGCTACAATTGCATCGGTGTTCAATTGCTGGATTTCAGCCTGCGTTTGCTGGTAGTACGTTCTGGTTTGTCTCGCCGATTGCAAACCTCTCAGTTCAAAGCCTGTCCCCATAAACAGGCCAAGACCATACAAACTTATCAATGCATATTTAAATTGTTTTGTCCAACCAGCCCAATTTAATCTTATCCCGCTAATGGAGGCGATAACCACTAGCGGATAGAATATCAACAAGTAACGCGGTCCCCACTGCAAACCGCCGGCCGCCACCCAGCCACGAATAAAATATACCACAATATAAATCGATGTGATACTTAATCCCATCAATGGAAAGACAGACTGTCGCACGTCTTTACAGGCAACATACAACCACGTGGCAAATATTATGTGAGGAGCGATCAACACGAATCCATGTACGGAGCGATAGCCTTCCGGTTGAACCAACGCCCAACCACAAAGTGCCAGCAGTCCCAAATAAACCGGCAACAAACCATAATGCCATTTCCTGAAAAAAGGCATTATCACGGCGGCAATTAATAACAGGGTGGCTAACAACAAGATATTTTGCGGAATAAACAAACCGCCAATATCGGGCGCGCCGAACAAGCTGTAGGGTACAAACAGCCAGCCGGCGCTTCTAAAACCCAGAAAAGGGCGGGCGCTAATCCCGGTCATACCCGGAATGAATTGCCGGCTCAGGATGTT
The DNA here is from genome assembly GCA_024278015.1 of Chloroflexota bacterium. GTDB lineage: Bacteria > Chloroflexota > Anaerolineae > 4572-78 > 4572-78 > JAJRUC01. The sequence goes on along the minus strand of JAJRUC010000172.1, from coordinate 20,639 downwards.
TTCCATCATAAGCCAGTTAAAATAAAACCATGGAATACAACTTAGCAAATATACTGTACCCAACAGTATTGACCATCGCCATCTAATCAGTAACAACACAAATCCAACGGCAACCACAAATATTACCGTATCAATTCTAAAGAATGTTGAGATAGACAGAAAAACACCCGACAAAACCAGCCAGTAAATTTTCTGAGTATTCCATGCCTTTAGAACAGCCCAAAATCCCACAATGAATAGACCGGTATTGAGGGTATGTTCCCAAAAGGTTGTGCTATAAAAGGCTATTGGGGTTGCCAACCCGATTATTATAGCCACAAAGGCCGATAATTTTCTGGCAGCAGGTATAATTTGCCGGAAAATTAATCCGGAAAAGATTGCGCTAACCGCACCAAATACACCGGGTAAAAAATAGAGTCCTGTATAACCCAACAACTTATAAAAGGGGATAGAAATAAATGGAAAACCCACCGGCCACCAGGAATAAATTTGCCCTTGAGCTTGCGACCAAAAATACAAAGGAACAAATTCCAGCTTCCGGTCAAGTGACTGCCACGGATATTTCACAAAAGCATTCAGTTCACCAGATTTGACAACGCTCTGCAAATGAAGAAACTTGCCACCTTCATCAAGCGACCAGAATATGTCAGGTGGATAAAATGAAACCCAGACCAGATAAAAAGCCAGTAAACCCACGCCCGCCCACGTTAACGGATCCTTCCACACTCGCGTGAACTGATGCACCCAGGTTGCATGCCCAACCGCCAAAGGCTGATGAGCGTCCGGAACATCAGGTTTAAGTACTTGCCATACGCGCCCAAAATATCGCCATATCGCTTGTATCTTTTTCAGTTCAAGTGGAAAGTCATATGCCCATATACCCCATATCACAAGAAACAATCCGCCAAAAACAAAACCTGTCAGTACACCCAAAAGTAAAGGGCGCGTTACAAAATCCGGTTTATCCCAAAATAGCCCCTTGTCGCTAAAAAGATAGACCGTCTGCCGCCAATATCCTGAAAACGCATCCGCACGCGGCGCATAATATTTCGGCAACGAATGAAAAAGCAGAACACTTCCCCCGAGAGCCAATTCAATTGCAAAAAACGCAGTTGCCACTACTCCTCGCCGGCGCTTTCCTGTTAGCCATAAACCAGGCCCCATCAGCCATGCGGTTGGCACCGTGACCGGAAATAAAAAACGTCCTTGCACAGTAGGCAAAAACCCCCTGATATAGCCGGATAAAACCGACAGGCTAACAACAACAATTGCGACCAAACCAATCTCTGTTATGTGATGAGATAATAGTATATCTTTGCTCAACCAGGCCTTGATTGTCGCGCCGGTCATCCATATCAAAATAATCAGCAACGAAGCGAATAATATTGTTGCGCCGGGTTTAGTTACTACCGCCACACCATCCCACAATATCACCCAACTATTTCGAAACAAATCCAGCGTTCCGGTTGCCAGTCGCTCCGGAAACGACCCGTTTGCCAGATCACCGCCTGCCTGTACCAAAAAAGCGCGCATCCCCGTCGGATCGTTGTAAAGTATCAAATTTCTAATGAATAACGGCGCGGCAGAAATCGATACGATGGCAATAATGGAAAAAGCATGGCCGGCGCTCTCCTGCCATCGCCTAAAACTGCGTCTGCCAAGTATAAACCATACCCCCGCAATGATAACAACTATCCCCAATGCCGATAATTTTGACAGAACGGCCAAACTGAGCGTAACAGAAACCAACAATGTTCGACGCCAGGTTATTTTATCTTTTATGACAATTGCCAACCAATAGAATGCAATAGCACAAAGGACTTCCAACAGAACATCGTTATTAATTTGAGAAATGGATGCCACACGTTCAGGCAATAGTGCTACAAACAGTGTGGCCGCAATGCTAACCCATAGATGTTTCCGAAACAATACGCGGCTACTAAACCACACTGCAATTAATGTAACACTACCAAGAAGAACGGTTATCAATCGAAGGAAAAACAGCTTTGATAAAACGTCCGGTCCACCCAACGGATAAAACAGGGCAAGCAATACATAGTATAATGGAGGTTGGTATGCCTCATAGCTTTCACTATCCAACCGACCCGGAGTCATCACCTGGTTACGGCTGGGCATTTGAGCCGCCCCCAGGGTTACATATCGTTTTACATCGAATATTGAATCTATGATGTCTGCCGAAAGTTGGTCCTGCCACATTACCGGCAAACGATACTCTTCGGCGATAACCTGAACGTAATGATAGTGCTGGCTTTCGTCCAAAAGTCCCCAGGGAGGCATCACCAAGGCGTAAATTGCTGCATACAAAATTCCGAGCGACACAATCAAAACGAGAAACATTGTATGATGACGTTGATTATCTTCCAAACCCTGTCTTCTCATTTCCCCAAAACCAGCCAACATATTATCTTGCAAGATTATGGCCCAACCTGTTCAGGCCGGGCCGCCAACCGCACCCGCCGTCCCGGCCTGCGTTTGCGCCACATTCCGCGCGCCCCCCGCAAAGCCGCCCACCGCGCCCGCAGCGGAACCAGGCTCCTGGTTTGCCATAGCTGCTTCAGCGCCGAAAACCAGTCGCCAAGTATAATCAGGGGCCAGGCCCACAGCAAATCGACCGGGGCGTAATTTTTGACGATGGCCCACAGCCGGTTGCGGTTCAGCAAAAAGACCTTCTTTTGGCTGAACAACCGGCCCGTGGCCGAATGTTTGTGCAACACCCACGCCGCCGGCGCGTACCGGCATCGCCGGCCCGCCCGACGCGCCCGCCAGGCCAGGTCCACATCTTCATAATAAGCGTAAAAATCCTCATCGAACAGGCCAATCTCATCGAGCATGGCCCGCCGATAGAGAGCCGCTCCGGCGCACGGGCCGAACACCTCGCCCGGCTCATTCCACGCCGAAACAGCCTGCCCCCACCCGCAATTCCAGCCGAACCCGGCCCAATCGACAGCGATGCCGGCGGAATCAAGCGTTTCGGGGCTGTCCCACAGCCGCATTTGGGCGGCCACCATGCCCACATCGGGCGCGGTCAGCCCGGCCACCAGCTCACGCAAAAAATTCTCGTCGGGCCGGGTGTCGTTGTTCAGGGTGACAATGTATTCCCCCCGCGCCGCCCTGATGCCGATGTTATTGGCCGCCGCAAAACCGACGTGCGGACGCTGCTTAATGAGCCGGGCCTGCGGGTAATTTTCGGCCACCCACGCCGCCGACCCATCGGTTGAACCATCGTCCACAAAAATCAACTCAAAATCCCGATACGTCTGCCGGTTCAGAGCATCCAGGCAGGTGGACAGCCATTGTTTTCCATTCCAGTTGGTGATGATGACGCTGGTTTCCGGCACGGTCTTCTCGCTGTCAAGGCGCTATTTGTTTTGCTGCCGCCCCGATACTATGCTAGAATGGCTCATTAAGCAAACTGCAAGTTCGCCCAAAAACCGCCTATGGATTTATCAATCATCATCCTCAACTGGAACGCCGCCGCCGATACCATCCGCTGCCTGCAAGCCATTACAGCCTGGCAAACCATCCGCCCGGCGGTGTGGGTGGTCGATAACGCTTCCAATGACAACAGCGTGGCCCGCATTGCCCAGGCTTGCCCCGCCGCAACCATTTTATCCTGCAACGAAAACCTCGGCTTTGCCGGAGGCAATAATTACGCCCTGACAGAAATCCTCAAAACCGGCGATGCGCCCATCCTGCTGTTGAACAACGACGCCGTCATCACCGAAACGGATGTGCAAACCTTGCTGGACACGCTCCGCAGCCGGCCGCAGACGGGGTTTGTGGGGCCGTTGCTGTTTGATACAGACCAACCCGACCGGCTCCTTTCGGCGGGGGGGCAAAACCCGGTCACGCATTATCGCCCGCACGCGCCCCGGCAGCCCGCCACCGAGGCGCCTTTTGCGGTGGACTACGTGCCGGGCACAGTGTTGCTGACCGCCGCCGCCGTGTTTCGGCGGGTGGGGCTGCTGGATGAACGCTACTTTTTCAGCATGGAGGTGGCCGACCTGTGCCATCGGGCGGGGCAGGCGGGCCTGAAAAGCCTCATCAACCCCCGCGCCCGGGCCGGCCACACCGTCAGCCGCTCGGCGGGCAGCCGGCGCGCCCTGCACCCGTACTATATTTCGCGCAACCGGTTTTTATTTATGAAGAAACACACCCCGCGCAATGCGGCCCTGTTTTTGTTCTGGATTGGCTACAGCCTGCTGTTGAGCCTCAAAGCGGGCTTAACCGGCCAACCCGTTACTGCCCGCGCGGTGTGGCTGGGCCTGCGCGACGGCCTGCGCGGCGCGGGCGGCAATCGAAACCACTATTTTTTGCGGGGTCACTAATGCGCCCGCTGTATCATCTGACCATTCTGCCGCCCAGCCTGCCCCGCGCCGAAGCCGTCTCTCAGGAAGTGGCCGCCCTGCAAGCGCGTTTCGGCGGCGAGTTGGTGTACCTTAACCCCAACCGTCGCTTGCCGGTCTGCCTGCCGCGCCTGCTGTTCGGCTGGCAGGCCCTGCCCCGGTTGCGGGCGCTGGAAAAAACGCACAGCCTGCACCATCTCTTCAACCCGGACCCGTTTCCGTTTCCGGTCTTACGGGCGCTGCGGCTGCCGATTGTGTACACCCTTACCGGCGGCGTTGTCCGCAAACCGGACGTAACTTTCTTTTCCGGGCTGGCGGCCATTGTTGTGGCCGATGAGCGCAGTTTGCAAAAATTACGCGCCTGGGGTTTGCAGAATGTGACCCTGATTCGGCCCGGCATCGACATGGCTCGCTTCACCCCCGCCCCGCCCCCGCCGCTGAAACCGTTTCGGCTGCTGGTCGGCTCGGCCCCGTGGACAAAATCGCAATTCCGGGCCAAAGGAGTGGAGGCCCTGTTACACGCAGCGCAACAAAACGCCGGCCTGCATCTGGTTTTTTTGTGGCGCGGGGTATTGTACAATGAAATAAAACAGCGGGTGCAGCAACTTGGCCTTGAGCGGCAAGTGACCGTCATCAACAAATTTGTGGATGTGAACGCCCTGCTGACGACGGTTCACGCCGCCGTGGCGCTGGCTACCGATGCCCGCATCATCAAACCGTATCCCCATTCGCTGCTGGAGGCGATGGCGGCGGCCCGACCCGTGCTGGTTAGCCGGGCCATCTCTATGGCGGATTATGTGGAAGCCACCGGCTGCGGCGTAGTGGTAAAGCAGGTTTCGGCGGACGGAATTCTGGCCGCCGTCGAAGCCCTGTCGGCCCGGTACGCCGGCTTCCGGTCAGCCGCCCAACGGGTCGGACCGCGAGATTTTTCGCAGCAAACAATGCTTGCCGCCTGGCGCAGGCTGTACCGGCACTTATAGCCCGGCATCATAAAATTATCATTTGGGACGGGTTGAGCAGCAGGGGCACAATGCATTGTGCCCCTGCGTTTCCCGTAAGGGTGGTTCGCGAGCCGCCCCTGCCCATCAAAATGCGCCAGACTGAGTACCGGATTATTTTATGACGCGGTTGAGTATAAAACTATCTTAAAGAGGTCATACATGGAACCATCCGTCGAACAAAAAATCAAGGCGTTACAACCCTGGTATCACGATTTTTCATCGCTTGGATTGGCGACGCACGTAGCCGAACCTGTTTTCAACCCGGCGCGCAATCTGAAGTTGCTGGCTCAGGGAATCAAACAATGGGGCATGGGAAACTATGTCGAAAAACGGGATATTTTATCGCTCCGAAAGATTTTGAACAAGAATCCAGATTCGCACCGGGTCAATCAGCGCCACAAAGAAGAATTTCTTGTTCCGATGCTAGGGGACACTCTGAATACAATCGGGCCGGCCCCCAAATGCCTGGACCTTTTTTGTGCGGATGGATATTATACTTGCCGGATAAAACATCTTTCTCCGCAAGCCCAGGTGACCGGCATCGATTTGGATGCCCGCCACCTGCAACGGGCGCAATTTGCCGCCAAAACGCTGAAACTCAACGACAACGTACAATTTATTATGGACGATGTCCTCCAGTTTGTGGCCCAGGCCCCGGCTTTCGACCTGATTTTTTGCGCCGGCGGCCTCTATCATCTGGAAAACCCGCATCAATTTTTGCAACATCTGGGCCAGACCGACAGCAAATTTCTGATTGTGCAAAGCGCCGTCACCCTGACCACCGAAGATGAGGATTTCTTCGTCAGCACGGCCCCCGGCTGGAAGCACGGCAGCCGCTTTACCCATGCGGCACTGAAAAACTGGCTACTCGACAGCGGCTGGCGGGTTGAGCAAGAGGGACGCAACACCCTGACCGGCAATACCCGCTTGCTGGATAGAGGTTCCAGCTATTTTGCGTGTTCGCACGTCTGAGGCCCAATGCGAATCCTGCACGTTGTCCACAATTATCATCCCTCCATCGGCGGCTCGCAATGGCTGGTGCAAAATCTCTCGGAGCGATTGGCGGCTGATTACGGCGACGACGTGACCGTGTTCACCACCAACGCCCTTAATACCGCCACCTTTGCCGGACGCGGGGGCGATTTACTGCCGCCCGGCCTCGAAACCATCAACGGGGTGACGGTGCGCCGCTTCGCCATTGACACCCGCTTTGCCCTGGCCCGGAAAGCCGCTTCTGCCCTGGCAGACCGGTTGCGCTTGCCCGGTTGGGACCGGCTGCGCACGCTGCACAACGGGCCGCTTGCGCCCGGCCTGCAACGCGCGGTGGCCGAAAGCGGGGCCGAGGTGGTTATGGCTATGGCCTTCCCCTTGCGGCATATGTTCGATGCGCGGGCCGGGGCAAAGCGGGCAAAAACGCCCATCGTGTTCATCGGGGCCATCCACCCAGCTGATAGCTGGGGATTTGACCGGCCCATGATTTACCGGGCCATTCAACAGGCCGATGCCTACATTGCTCTCAGTCCGTTTGAAAAAGAGTATCTGGCGGGGCGGGGCGTAGCGCCGGAAAAAATCGCGGTCATCGGGGCCGGGGTTGATTTGCCGCCGTCGCCGGCAATGGCCGACCCGGCGGCCCGCGCCCGGTTCTCGCTGCCCGATGCGCCCGTCATTTTGGCGTTGGGCAAGCAAAACGCCCGTAAACGGCTTCTGTTTTTGCTGCAAGCCATGCAATCGGTGTGGACGGAACATCCCGCCGCCCACCTGGTTTTGGCCGGGGCCACAGGAGACACCACGCCCGAACTTCGGCGGCAGGCCGCCCGTCTGGACTATCCGGTCAAAATCATCAACAATCTGTCTGAGCAGGACAAGGGTCGATTGCTCTCTATTTGTGATTTTTTGGTATTACCATCCACTGAGGAGTCCTTCGGCATTGTTTTTTTGGAAGCGTGGGCGCACGGCAAGCCGGTCATCGGGGCCAATGCGGGGGCTATCGCCACGTTAATTGCCGATGACGTAGACGGTCTCTTGTTCCAGCCGGAAAACCCGGCCAGTCTGGCCGCAGCCATTTCAACTCTGCTGGCAAACCCGGCCCGCCGGGCACAACTGGGCGCTGCGGGCAAGCAAAAAGTACACGAAAAATACACATGGGGCGCAATTGTCGCCGCCGTGCGCTCAGTCTACACCCAGGTCAGCCAGTAACTGCTCCAACCGAATCCGCACCCGTTCCACCGAAAAATCCTGCAACCGGCGGCGCTGACCGGCCACAATCTGTTGGCGCAACGGCTCATCGGCCAGCAGCAAGTCAAGCAGCGCGGCCACCGCCCGATGTTTTTTTTGCCGGAACATCACCCCGCTATCGCCCAGCGTTTCCGGCACGGCAGTTGAGTGATAAGCCACCACCGGCAGGCCATAGTGCATACTCTCCAGCAAGGGCACGCCAAAACCCTCGTGTTCGCTCATACTCAAAAACACGTCCCCCACCCGGTAAAAAGCCGCCAGGTCCGCCCGGCTGACGTGGCCCGTAAAATACACATCGGCCACATGAAGACGGGCCACCAGCGTTTGCAAATAATCCACGTAGCGCGTCATTTTGTGGGTGGAACCGACCAGCAGCAACCGGGCATCGGGGCGCATTTTTTTGAGATAATAAAAAGCCACAATCAAATCTTCAAAACATTTATTGGGCGAAACGCGCCCCACAAACAGCACATTGGCCCCCGGCGGATACAATTTTTCTGTTTTTTTAGCCGGGGGGATGGCGTAATTCCGGGCATCGAAGGCGATGGGCAACACCCCCGTCTTTTGCCACCCGGCCCGGCGCAGCGTTTGCGCGTTAAACCCGGAATCGCCCCACCCGGCTTCGGTCAGGGCCGACAGTTCGGCCAGTTGGGAATACCCGCGCCCGGCGGCCTCAAAATACGTATTGTTGATGCCCGCAAAATAGCGGGGCGGGGTAATATTATGATAAATCAGCACTTTTCTGTCGGGCAGGCCGGCCAGCCAGGCCAGCGTCCGGTCTGAGTAATGCAATGAAAAATGTAGCAGCATGATGTTTTCCGGCGAAGACACGGCTTCATATTCATCCGGTGAACGGGAACGCGCCGGGGCAGAGGCCGGGGGAATTTCGCAAAAAATATCGCTGCGATGGCCCATTGCCCGCAACATGGTTTGCAGGCCGGCCACGTGGTTGCTGATGGCGTCGCCGCTGGAGAGGGTGGGGTTAAATTGATGAATGTGCATAGAATCACTTGTATTACGTCAAATATCAATTTGTCAGAAACGCCGTCCGAGATTGCCCCCCGTAGGGGCACCAATGCATTGTGTCCCTACAAACCGTACCAGATCAATGAATCACGGCGTCATTCGTCAAGCCGATGCAGCGAGTCAAGCTGCTGCCGCAACGCCTCATTTTCGGCCCGCAGCCGCCGAAGCTCCGCCAGTATTTGCCGGTTCAGGGCGCTTTGCTGCTCCAGGGCCGGATAAATTGAACGCCGAATTTCCAGGTTGACAAACCGGCGCAACAGGGCGTTGAGCGGGCCTAAAACCGGATTGCGCCAGTCGATGTGATAAGCGCGGGGCACAATATCGGCCTCGCGCAGGGGGGGCAGCGGCGCGGCGGCCTCCTCGGCCTCCTCTGCCGGGCCGAACATCTGCCGGCGCAAGGCGGCCATCACCCCTGCCGGACTTTCGGCCCCGGCAGGCTCATCGCCGGCGGGGTGTTGGGCCAGTCGCTGCTCAACCCGGCGCTGAATTTGGGCCGCGTCCAGCGCATCGTCAGGAATTTCAAGCCAATTATCTTGCTGCATGTTATTTCATCACCAGTGGAATATACACATATTGAAGATTGCCGGTGTACAGTTTAACCGTGGCGGTGACGGGGCTGGAAAGAACCGGCTCGCCGTTGTAGGTGGCGCTCACTACCAAATTGTTCAGGGTGTGCCAACTGTTGAGAGCGTAGCCGGTTGTATCGAGGGTGAGGATGAGTTGGGTGCCGGTTACGGTTGTGCCGCTCGTCAAATCAAGCTGCAAATTGCCGTTGGTATTGGAGATTGTCCAATCGAAAGACCGTTCTCCTGCATTTTGAATCCACACCCGCCGGGTGGCGGTCATCACCGGGCCGGCTTCGTGCATAAATATAATTTCGGTGGGGAAGCTGAGTTCGGGCGGGTTGGGGAACCGTCCGTTGCGGCGGCTGTTCTGGTGAAACATGGGCCACGGTTGAAGCCCGCCGGCCCCTGCTTCGTCCCAAATGTACAACCCGGCCTGACCGCCGATTTGACTTGCCAGCACCGTTTCAAGCAAACCGTCGTTATCCACATCAGCCACCAGGGGTGGAGAAACGGGGGTGTTGTTATCCTGAACCCGGGCGTAATCGCTGCTGCGGACGCCGTTGTGTTCTATCACCGAAACGCCCGTTGAGCCGCTCATCACCGTCAAAATTTCCTGATGCCCGTCGCCGTCAATATCAGCCACCACGGGCGAGTACGGCTGCGAGCGAGCGCTGTGGTCCCATGCCTGGGCGCTGTACGGCTGCATCGGGAAGCCGGGCACATTGGCCCCCGTCCCCTTCCAGGCGTACAGATAGGTGCAATCCAGGCTCGATGTTTCCAGCCCGCAGCCGACAATCACATCCAGAATGCCGTCCTCGTCCAAATCGGCCAGGGCGGGCGAGGCCGGGACTTCGCCGCCGGTGGCTTTGGGCCAGCCGCTCACAGTTGTGCCGTCGGCGTGCCAGGCGAAGACGTAGTGGCCGCCGCCGCCGCTGATGCCGGCCCGGCCCGTGCCGACCACGATTTCCACATCGCCGTCGCCGTCAATATCGCCCACCGCCGGAGAAGAATCGACCCACTGCTGCACGTGCTGCGGCCAGCCGTCCACCACGGTGCTGTCGCCGTTCAAGGCCCACACCGTGGCGTAGCTGTAATTGGCCGCTGAGCCTTCGCCCTCCCACCACGGGCTGTTGCCGCCCACGATGATTTCCGGCAGGTCGTCGCCGTCAATATCGGCCAGGGCGGGCGAGGACAGGCCGCCCCGCAAAATCGGGTCAGCATCATCGCTGTAGCGATAAAACGGCCAGCCGGTCACTGCCGCGCCGGTGGGTTCATAGGCGTGGATGCGGCGGTCCTCGCCTTCAAACACAATTTCCAGCTTGCCGTCGCCGTCAATATCGCCCACGGCGGGCGAGGCGTAGATGCCGTCCCAATAGCCATCGGGGGAGCCGGCCCCGGCCCCGCCACCCACTTCGTCAATCTTCGGCTGGGGCCAATCGCCATCAACGGCAAAGGCCCACGGCGAGTTGGATTGATAGCTGTAAACCAGCAAGCCGCCGTTAATTTTGTCTTGCGGCAGGCCGCCGGTGGCAACCACAATTTCCAGCTTGCCGTCGCCGTCCAGGTCGGCCACGGCCACAGCCGATTCGATGCGGCCCGTCGATTGGGTGATTGGCGGGCCGGCAGCGTTGATGTCCAGCATCGTCTGCCGGGACCACACCACAGACCAGCTTGAGCCATTGTAGGCCACCACGTACAACATACCGTCGTTTGCGCCGGTCACAATTTCCAGGTCGCCGTCGCCGTCAAAATCGGCGGCAACGGGCGAGGCGTGTTTGACGACATCGCCCCCCAGGGTGATGGTTTGGCTGCCGGGCGCGGCCCGAAGCGCATTGGGCTGCGCCAATAACACCCCGCCAACGGCAAGGATACTGATAAAAAGTAAAATTGATAATCGGTGCTGCTTAAAACGGATTGCCATTCCTATCTCCTTCGGTCGGCTAGAAATTGAATGTATTGCCCGGCGATGTGAGACAGGTTGTGGTTTTGTTCGATGAGCTGCTGTCCGTTGCGGGCAATTTGTCTTCTGAAGTCAGGATTATCGGCCAAATGAGTCAAAATGACGCGCAATGAATCGCGCTGATACGCATCCGGCGCAATTTTTACGCACGCGCCTTGCGGCAATTCGGCCAGCGGTTCAATATCAGAGACGATGGTACACACGCCCAGGCCCATCAGGCGAATGGGGGTGTACGGCACGCCGCCAATGTGCGGATAACGCAGGTGGATACCCACATCGAAGGCGGCCATTTGGCGGCTGAACGGCTCCGGCGGCAGCCAGCCGGTAATCATGGTGTAAGGGCTGAGGCCCATTTGTTCAATATGAGCGGCTAAATTGTAGTGCGGCACGGCAAAGCCGCTTAAAATGTATTTGCTGCGCGGGTGACTGGGCAAAATGTGGACAAAGGCGCTCAAACTGTCGCCCAGATGTTTGTTGGGCACAAAAATGCCCGATGACCCTACCACCAGAGCCTCGTCGGGCAGGCCCAGCGATGCCCTGGCCTGGGCGCGGGCGCTTTCCGGGGAGAGGGGCGCGGTTTGCCCCGGCATAAAAAACGGATGCGGGATGCGACGCGCGGACGCTTCGGGCCGCCGGGCCAAAATCCGGCTGCGCCCGTATTCACTGTGGACAACAAGGCCCAGGCTGCTATCAACCACGCGCTCATACAGCGGGTAATCCAGAACCAGTTGGTCACCATCACCCGTTTTTACCCGACGGGCAATCTCCAGCGCGTTCACATCGCCATAGGCGTAGCGCATTTCGGCCTGATAGGCGGCGACATCGCCCCGGTTAAGGGTGACATCCATCACGCAGCGATGCAGGGTCAGGTCGTGCAGTACCACCACGCCGGGGTAGCGATGAATGAAATCGAGCATAAAGCCGTTGTAGCGGCCGTGGTCGCCCAGCCAATACAAAATCGACTGATACCGGGCGGCGCGGGCGGCGAAATCGTGATAAGTATATATTTTGAATTTCGCCAAAATTTGGGGATTATCGGGCCGGTAATCATCGTTCACAAAAAAGTCGATGGTCACATCCTGATTTTGAGCCATTGCCAGGGCCAGTCCCTCGGCGTAATCGGCCAGGGCAGAGCGGATAGGGGAAAGAACGGCAAAAAAGGCAATGCGCATCATCAATCCTCATCCCGCAATTGCGCCGAAAGCGCATCAACCTGCCCTTGCAACCGGTCAATGTCGGCTTGCCGGGCCTCCGCCGGCGATTGGCCGGAAATGTGCAGGGCGGCCAGGTCATCGGCCAGCAGTTGCAAGGCGTTGACAACGGTTTGGTTGAAGCGATTCTGCTGCTCGACGATGGGGTCAATATACCATTGCAACAACCGGCGCGTAATTTTTTGCAGCGCCGCCGCGATTTTGGCCCGAATGCCCGGCGGCCATGCGGGCCAGGCAATATGCCAGTGCGATTCGATGGTGGCGGTGTGGCGCACTTGCTGAAAGACGGCCGCCCGCACCGGCGATGCCGCCGGGCTTGAATTTCGCGTTTGCTGAAGGATAGCCTCTATTTGTGCGCCCGCTTGGGCAATATCGGCGGTTAAATGTCGGGTCATTTCGCTATCTGCCATTCTGTAATCCCACTCGATTCAATATCGCCCGCAAAGCAGACTCGGTCTGATGCGGGTTAAGCGCCTGCAACCGTTCTCTCTGTTTGCGTATCACCTGGGCGCGAATATCCCGGTCTGCAATGAGCAAATGGGCTATCTCTGCCACCGATTCATAACCCAGACGGGTGAACAACACGCCGGCATCGCCCAGCGTTTCCGGCAGAGCCGCCGCCTTGCGGCCCAGCACCGGCAGGCCAAAATGCATGCTCTCCACGGCGGGCACACAAAAGCCCTCGTGATAGCTGGCTACCACGTACAGATCTGCCGCCTGATAGTACGCCGTCAGGTGAGCATCGCTCACCCGCCCGGCGAAAATCACCCGGTCGGCCACGCCCAGCGAGTGCGCCAGCTTAACCAGCGCATCGGCGTAGGCCGGAATACCCATTGAGCCGACAATGTATAGCCTTGAATCAGGGTTGATAGCCCGCGCATAAACCGCAAACAACCGGATCAGGTCGTGCAGGCCTTTGCCGGGCACCACGCGGCCCACCGTCAGCCAGTTGGCGGCGCTCCCCTGCCGAAGCCGGTGCAACAGGTCGGTATCGGCGGGCCGGGCATCGAAGTTGGACAGGAAGATGGGCAACACGCCGGTTTTTTCGGGCGACGCGCCGGCTTCAACCAGTTCCTGTCGATTGTACCCGGAATCACCCAGCGACAAATCAGCGACGGCGACCAGGTCTTTCAACGCCTCCCGGCCCAACATACATTGCATCTCCTGCCGGGTATCCCAACCGCTGAAATAACGGGCCGGGGTGATGTTGTGATACACCAAAATGCGCTTGCCCCGCGCCCGCGCAAACAGGCGATAGTTTGGATTGTAAATGGAATAGTGATAAATCAGCAGGCTATCGGCCTGGGCCGGCAAGAGGGCGCATTGGGCATCGGGCTGAACCCGGCCTTCCATTTCCGGGGCGATGTATCCGGCAAAGATTTGGGAGCTGTGCCCCCACGCCCGCAACCGGGCATCGATTTCCAGCACGTGATTACTCACCGCATCGCCGGCCATCATCCCGTTGGTCAATTGATAAACGCGCATCATTGGCCCCCGTCCGCCCGTTCCAGGTTGGTCAGGCGTTGCTGCAACTCGTCAACCTGCGCTTGCAAGGCCCGGTTCGATTGCAACAGCCGGTACATTGAAATGATGACCTGCTCATTGTACCTTGACTGCTGTTTGAACAGCGGCAGCACATACCAGCGGGTCGACATCCAGTTCCAGGCCCGCCGGACGGCGACGATGACCGGCCCCACCACCGGCGCGGTCGATGTAAATTGCACTTCCTGCAAATAGCTGTCCACCGTTAAATCCTTCAGAAGCCGGAAGATGTAATCATCATCAATGAGCGCGGCTTTGGAACCGGGCGCAGTTTGCGGCCAGGCGGCCCGCAATTTGTCTGCCGAAGGGTACAGCCCCTCGGCGCGGCGGCGGCTCACCTGCTCTGCAATGCGACGGATGAGGCCGGCGGCGTTCAGGGCCGGGTCTCGAATTTCCAGCGGAATTTGGGGATTGGGTTTATTCGCGTCCATTTTTATCCGGCAAAATCGCCTGCTCCAGTTTTTCCAGACGATGCAGCAGGTCGGCTTGCACAGAAAGCATGGTTTGCAACTCCTGCACCAGTTGGGTATTGAAGGCCACTTGCTTGTTCAGTATGGGGTCTAAATACGGTTCGCGCAAGTGAGAGGTCAAATTTCGGCGCAGCCAAACAATGAAGCGGCCCACCAGCGGCGCGCCGGAACGCACCCGGTAGTGGCGCAGCACCACGTCGGCTTGCTGTTCAATGGCCCGCAACCGGCCCCGAATTTGGGCCAACGCAACGTCCGGGGAGTGGGCATCATTCAAAGGCAAGGTCGATTCGGTTTTTTGCGGGCGGGATAACGCGGGCGCGGGTAACAGCGTATCGCGTGCTGCCCGGTCAATAATTTCCACGGCGCGATGGTTGTCTGCGGCCACAAAAATGCGGGCCGGTTCACAGCCGAATTCATCCACCAGCCTGAGACGGTCGTCGTCTGTGGCAACCAGGCAAATATCGGCGTACATAGCCCCCTCCCCCACCGCCGGCGCAAAATCGGGCCGCGCATCAAGGATAACCACGCCCCGGGTTGCGGTTTTGATTGCGTCTGTGATGGCGACGCAAAGGTACACCCCGGCAGGGGGGGGCGACTCCCCTTCGCCGGTGACAATATCATCACCCCGCTGCCGGAACATGGTCAGCAATTGCTGTTGGGTGGGCGCTTGCGGCCCGATAACACAAATCTTCATCATCAACTATCCGTTTTTCGCCGGTGGCGGCGCAGGGTTTGCATATAAATGGCTTCGGTTTTGTTGGCGATGTGGGCGGTGGTGTAATGTTGCAAAACTTTCTGTCGCCCCCGGCGGCCCATTTGCCGGGCCAGGTGCGGATTCGTCACCAGATGAGCCAGCAACGCGGTCAAATCAGCCGGATTGCCCGGCTCGGCCAGTAAACCATCGTAACCGTGCTGCACCAACGAGGAAACAGCCTGGGTGCGCAGGCCGATGACCGGCTTGCCCATTAGCCACGCTTCTAAAAAGACAATGCCAAACGCCTCACCCGCCGAAGGCAGAATCAGGCAATCGCAGGCTTGCAGGGCGGCCAGTTTGTCCGCCTCAGATACTTTGCCCATCACGTGGATACCCGGCGTGTGCTGATAGCGGGGCCACAGCCGGGCCGAATCGTCCGTTTCCGGGCCGACGGCCAAAAAATGCAGGTGCGGGTACTGTTCCCGGATGGCAGTGTACGCCTCCAGTGCCATATCCCAGCCTTTGTACTGCACCTTGCGGCCCAAAAACAGCACGATGAAGGCATCCGGCAACAAATTCAGCTTTTTACGGGCCGCCGCCGTATCCATATCGTGCCGGTAGGCCGCCAAATTCAAGCCGACGCCACTAACACTCACCTGCCAGGGATTAACGCCCAGTTCCAGAAAGCGGTCGCGCTCGGCGGTGGTGTCGGCAATCACGTGGTCGGCGCCCAGCAGCGCGGCCCGTTGAAAGCCGATGTTGTAGGTTTGTTCCTGCTCAATGTGGGCGTGGGGAGTCATCACCACCGGCAGGCCCAACCGTTTGGCAATCCGGTAACCGTACACCACGTGAGTATAAACCAGACAATTAAGATGGATCAGGTCGTACTGGCCGGCCCGCCGCCACATGGCCCAGGCCATACCCGCCGAATTTGGCCCGCCCCCCAAAAAGATGAACGGCTCGTATCGCCGGGAGCGGGTGCGCCAGTAGTTTCGCAGGCCAAAGTGCAGCATACGCCACGTCATCGGCCCCCGGCGCAGGCTGGCAAAGCGATAGACCGTCACTCCGTTTTGGCAGTCGAAGGGGGGCAATTCGGCGCGCCAGGAATGGTAATCTTTGGCGCGGGTGGTAAAAACATCTACCTGATGTCCACGCGCAACCAATGCCTCAGACAGGTCGGCGATGTATTTTTCCGAGCCGCCGATAGCAGGCGGATATTGATGGGTTACATGCAAAAAACGCAAAAAGCACCTTCGTTTAGAAGCTGTTTTACAAGTGGCGGCTATCGGTCAGGTTGTGGTAAAAGTTGAGATGTGAACAAACAACAATATCCAACAGCTATGACCGACGGCCAATGGGGTATTATCCAACAAATACTCCCCCCAGCCAAATCAGGGGGATGACCGTGCAGTCTGGATATGCGGCAGATGACAAATGCCGTCTTTACCTTGTAGCGAGTGGTGTTCAATGGCGGCGGTTGCCCAAAGGATACCCCAAATAGCAGCGTGTGTACTACTATTTCAGAACCTGGCGTGACGATGGCCCTGGCCGAAGTGCGCCGGAAAGCAGGCCGTCACAAGCGCCCGCCGGCGGTAGTCTGGATAGCCAAAGTGTCAAAACCGGAATAACGCCACACGGGGTTTGTGGTTTTGATGGTGGCAAACTGATAACCGGTCGTAAACGACGCATTTTGCCGGGGTTCTCTACTTGACTGGGTTGCCCAAAAATTATCCTTTTTCACGAATTTCCGGTGTAAATTCATGGCTGATAGTTGCGCAGATTGAAGCAATCTCCGTTTGGGGTAACGGAGATTGCTTCGCTCATTATGATTCCTTTTCAAGCTCCCGGTCTATTTTACGCTTGAGATAGCTCAACGTGATGATTATCACGATGATAATCACGACGGCAATTATCATCGAGAAACGCCGGAAGAAATTCTCCTGTAATTTTCCGTCCGCGATGGTTTTTGCAACTTCGGCGGATGTTTCGACTTCATCGGTGAATTTGGTCACCACGGGCAGCTTTGTGGTATGCACCGCCGCGCGGGCGCTGATAAGACTGGTTCGGGCTTCGCGCAGTTTAATTTCCGCGTCCGTGACTATCATTCCCAACGCGCTTGCTTTTTTAATGGCTGATTCCGTTTCTTCATAGACCGTATTCGCGTCGTTCAGCGCCACGTAGATGCCGGTGACCTGCCGCATAATCCTTGACCCTTCATGATGGCAGGTGTCGCAGCGACGGTCTTCCTTCTGCGCAAATCGCGCCTTGTCCATTCTGAACGATTTGTTGTCCAGGTGGCATGAGGTACAAGCCTTGTCCTCTTGCGGTTTATGATTCATGAACATTTCTTCGCCGGTTTTGAAGACGTCGTGCGTGCCATGACACGTCCAGCACTTCGGCGCGTTATCCCCTATTCTGGAATGCAAACTTTGCCCGTATAAATCTTCTGTGGCGGTGTGACATTTTCCGCAGACGTTGACAACCTCGTCGCTGGTGGGCGGTTTGGCATCATGAGAACCATGACACGAGGCGCACGTCGGCGCCCGGACATCCTGTTCTTCCAACAGCAATTTTCCATGCACGCTGCTTTTGTATACTTCATACTGGTTGGTGGGAATACCGTAGGATTCCATCAGCGTGGTGTCGGCGTGACAGCCGGCGCACAGTTCCGGCACGTTAACCGGATAAATAGGCGCGGTTGAATCGGAGCCTTTTTTGACATTATGGGAGCCGTGGCAATCGGTGCATATTGCCACGCGCGTGTCATTATTCTGCCGCAATTTTTTGCCGTGAACGCTTTGGGTGTATTTTGCGTATTGGTCGGTCGGCAATTTGTATGAACGCATGCGCTCCACATCAGAATGACAGCCGCCACAAATTTGCGGCGTCACCAGCCGGGGCGGCACGCCGATGTAACCGGATTCGGTTTGCATCGCCAGTTTCATTTCATCGGTATTGGGGTCGCCGCCGTGGCAATCTGCGCAGCCAATGCCGGCTTTGCCGTGGACGCTTTCTATCCACATTTGGGCAATGTCTGTGAGTTGATCGCCCAATTCAAGGTGGCAGTCATAACATGTGTTTAACCCGTTACTGGCGGGGTGTTGAATTGGCACCGGTGTTGAGCCGGGCAACAGGTTCTTCCATACTGTTCCGTCTTCCGGTGTATTGGGTTCATGGCAATCCAGACAGACATCATTATCATTGTACGTTGCGTGATCGTCGCCGGGCATAATCGGCGCTTCCCGAAAACCGTCCAGATGGCACTTTAAACAATTTGAGAATCCGATTGTGCCATGTTTGATTTTGCCGGCAGTTGCCGTGGCTTTGGGCGCCGGCGTTGCCTCACCGCTTGCCGATGATTGCGCGCTTGTTATCATCACAAGACTTAACAACACAATTAGTACGCTAATTATACCAAATACAATACGGGCATCGATTTTATTTGTCCGCATAATTCCTCCCCTTGTACTTCTCTATGTTACGCGGTTGATTGTTCAACTTATTTTGCCCCAAACGGTAAACGCAATGATCACAATCAGCGCCATTATGCCAAGTGTTACCATTGCGGGGCGCTTCCGGGGTAACACTTCCGGGTTCCTGTCAATAAACGGCAACAGGAACAACATCAGTATTGCGACCATCGGCAACAAAACGCCCATCACGCGCGGAACAAACTTGAGTATCTGGTACAGTGACAGAAAATACCATTCCGGCTTAACGTGCGGTGGGGTCTCCAGCGGATTGGCTTTAGCCTCCAAACCAACCGGGAATAGCGAAGCGAGGATAATAAGGAGACCAATGATCATATACCAACTTACCACCTCACCTAAAACATAGTTCGGGAAAAACGGTTTTCCTTTCTTCGGGAGGTTCCCCTCAGGTGCAGTTTTTGCCGGTTGGCGTGGATTCGCCAACCCTTGCTGGTGGATTAACAGTAGGTGAATACCTATCAGGGCCGCAATGGTCATAGGTAATATCAGGGTATGAATGCCGTAAAACCGGCTGAGCGTTGCGGCAGCAATGGTTTCACCGCCGCGCAAAAAACGAAGCAAGAATTCTCCGCCAATCGGGACTGCGCCCGCCATTTCACTGCCGACGGTTGTTGCCCAATATGCCCGCTGGTCCCACGGTAATAGATAGCCGGTAAAGCCAAAGCCCATCGTCACCAACAGTAAAGCCACGCCCACCCCCCAGGTAAGCTCTCTGGGTGCCTTGTATGCTGCCTGAAAGAAGACGCGCAAGAGATGGATGATGCAAAAAATTACCATCAGATTCGCGCCCCAGGCATGAATGCTGCGAATGAGCCAGCCGAATTGCACGGTGCTGGTGATAAACATCACGCTGTCGTATGCTTCATCCGGGGTACCCCGGTAATAGAGCGCCAGCAAACTCCCCGTGACCACCTGCACCAAAAACAATAATAGTGTAATACCCCCCAGATAATAAGTCTTTGACTCTTTCGGAATATACACATGCAACATTGCGCCCATCAGTTCCCGCATACGGTACCGCTCATCTATCCAGTTGATCAATCGCTGCCCACGACTGGTAGTATCAAGGTTTTGTTGGTATTCCATTTTTATGCCGCTCCTATGTAGATGTCTTCGCCATCTGTTGCGACAGGAATTGGCGGCAACGGGCTGGGCGGGGGGCCGGAGATAACTTCACCTGTTACCGCGTTAAATAATCCATCATGACATGGGCATTTGATGATTTGGCGGTCCTGCTCATACATAACAATACACCCCAAATGAGTGCAAATAGCTGAAAAAGCTTTCACTCCTTTTGGGGTGTTTGTCACAACAACAGGCTGACTGCCATACGACACAATCTCGCCGTGCCCGACGGGAATATCCTGTGTGGTTCCCACGAGCATACGATTACCGCCACCATCGCTCCCCGAAGGCGGAGGTATCAAATAGGCGATAATCGGCGTTAGCACCCCCGCCAGTGTGGTGAATACGGAGAAGCCGAGCAAGTAACTTAAAAAGTTACGCCGCCCCATTGTGTGAACTTGTTGCGTGTTTTCCGGATTTTCTGTGTTGCCTTCTCTCATTTTTGCATCCTCCCTTTTTTTGTGGCAATAGAGTTTGATAAAAATTAACGCACCCGAACGCAATCCAGTGGCAAACGGACTCAGCGCGTCGGTTACGGTGTGGCATAAATCAAACGTAGCCGCAATTTATGTTATGCCTGGGGTGTTGGCAGCACACTATAGCAGGATATACGTCAATGAGGCAGCAATGGTTTTGAAGTAAGGTGTGTTGTATCTTGAGAGAAGATGGTAGAATGATTCCGGGATGTTTATACTTCAAACGTCCTTCAAATTCTTGCCAATCAAAATATATACTCAACCGCGTCATAAAATAACAGTAACTACTCAGGCATCAGAGATAAAGTTACCAGTTAGAGCGGCTTTGCTATTTTTTACCCCCCTCAATCCCCCCGTTGACGGGGGGAAGTGTTACATTCTCCCCCCTCACGAGGGGGGAGTGAGTAGTTACAAATAACATGGACAGGACTTACGCAGTTGCAACATTTTACCCCCCTCAATCCCCCCGTTGAGG
>JAJRUC010000171.1 GCA_024278015.1 Chloroflexota bacterium | reverse complement strand
TTAACCCACAACACCTTCAATATGTTTTCGCTGCTGGGGGTCATTATGTTGTTCGGGGTGGTCACTCGTAACGCCATTTTAATTGTCGATTTTGCCAACCAGTTGCAAGAGGCCGGGCGCTCGCGGAAAGAGGCGCTGGTTGAGGCCGGACGCTTGCGCTTGCGCCCCATTGCCATGACCGCCAACACCCTCATCTTTGCTTTGCTGCCGGTGCTGTTCAGCACCGCCGACGGCTCTGAATCTCGCACGCCGCTGGCCGCGGTCATGGTGGGCGGGGCAATTACCGCCGGGATGATGGCCTTGCTGGTAACGCCGGTGCTGTACAACATTATTGAGGCCTTCAGCGATTGGACGAAAGCGGTTACACGCCGGCTAACCGGCGTAACCGCGCCGCAACAACCGGCGTCAAAGACGGAGGTGTCGTCATGAGAATGAAACACATTGTAAAATGGGCATGGGCGCTGTTGTTGCTGATGGGCGTGCTTTCGGCTTGTTCGTTGGGCAAAGAAAGCAAGGCCCCGGAGCAGCGATTGTCTCTCGCCGACTGGCCCACCGTCGCGCCCACCAACCCGCCCGCCGCGCCCACCCCTTTTCCCAAAGATGACCTGTCGTTGGCCGCTGAAAATGCGGATGCGGTGAATATCGTGGCCGAAGCCACGCCCGCGCCCGTTGTGGCCACGCCCGCCCCCACCGCCACGCCCCCACCAGCCATCACCGGGCGCGTAACCAGCTACGGCCTGAACGTGCGCCGGAAACCCGATGCCGGGGCCGGTATTCTGCTGGAGCTTCGGCTGGATGATGACGTGACGGTGCTGGCTGTCGATGAGACCACCGGCTGGCTCAACATCCAAACCGCCGCCGGCGTTATCGGCTGGGTGCATCCCAACTTTATCGCCTTGCAGGACGACCTGTCTGCCTTGCAGGGCAACGCCCCGCAGGCCGCCGAAGCCGGTTCCGCCGCCGCCGGCCCGCAACCCGGCGCAGCGCCCACCGGCGGCACGTTGCTCATTCAGGTGCGCAGCGGGGGCGATATTATGCTCGTTAATCGAGACGGTTCCGGTTTACGCCGCCTGACCGCCGGCATCGACCCCGCCCTTTCCCCCGATGGCTCACAAGTGGCCTTCACCCGTTGGGACGGGGCCAATCAGGGTACCGTTTGGGTTATCAACACCGATGGCGCGGGCGAACACCCCATTGTAGATGGTATCAAGCAGGTCAAAAGTCCGGGCTGGTCTCCCGACAGCCAAAAAATAGCGGTGAACTTTCAACGGGGCGGCACGCTTTACCCCAGCCGCGAATGTCGCAATTTAACCAAAGGCAAGCCGAATATCAACTATTGGCAAGCCTACAATATTGAAACCGAAATACGGATGGTCAATGGGTATCCCACCCCGTTTTTGTGCTGGTGGATGCCCGCCGACGCGCACTGGCAGTTGCGTATTGTGGATGTCGATACCGGCGATTACGATGATATGCCCGCCGGGCAATACGCCTTCGGCCCCACGTGGGACCCGGTCAACCCGTGGCGCGTGGTCAGCACCGCCGGCAATGGCCTGGTGTGGACGGACGTTAATCGGGGCGTAGCCGATTCACTGACCACCGACCCCGCTGACCGCGCTCCGGTCTTTTCGCCCGACGGCCGCTATCTGGCCGTCACCTACCGGCAAGACACCCATTGGGAAATCCATCGCCTGAACGCCGACGGCACGGGCCGGATGCGCTTGACCAAAACGCCGTTATACGCTATTGTTGACGGGCCGGAACAGTGGAACAATGCCTCGCCTGTCTTTTCGCCCGATAGCCGGGAAATCGCCTTTTTAACTGACCGCGCCGGCCGGTGGGAAGTGTGGGCCATGAACGCCGACGGCTCAAATCAGCGCCCCATGTTCTCCGACGCGCTGAACGACCAACTGACCATCGAATATGCGGGCATGGATGAACGCGCGCTGGGTTGGGCAAAATGATTTGAGTTAGCCGGGCGATGTCGGAATGGATAAATATTTAGCCGACCCTCTCCCCAGCCCTCCCCCTGTCAGGGGGAGGGAGTCGCCGTAGACGACGGGAGGGGGTTATTTTTACAGGAGGCGGCATAATGGGTCACAGTGTGAGTTTGTTATTCAATGTCGATGACCTGTGCTGGCCCGGCAGCGATGACGCTGCTTTGGCCGTGGCCGACCACCTGTCGCGGCGCGATATTCGGGCCACCTTCATGATTGTCGGCGAAAGGAGCCGCCTGCTGGCCGAGCGGGGACGGCGTGATGTGATTGCCGCCCTGCGCCGGCACGATATTGGCCTGCACACCGCCTTCCACGCCGTGCATCCCACGTTGACGGAATATCTGGCCGACCAGCCATGGCCGGAAGGGGTGCTGGCCGCCTACGATGAAGAGGGGGCGGCCCTGGGCAAGCTGGAACATATCTTCGGGGTCAAGGCAGGGAGCTGGGGCCAGGCCGGCGGAGCGTGGGCGCCGCAGGTAAACGCGGCCCTGTATCGACTGAACCTGCCCGCCGTGGTTTACGCCCCCACCCGCACCCAGGCCATCGCCGACCTGCATTGGTACGCCGGCGCGCTGGTCTTCCCGGAGCAGGCCATCTTCCGTTTTGAAGAAGCGTTGCTGAATGACCACGCCTTTGAGGCCGCCATGCAGACCATGCAAACCATGCTCGATGACCGCCTTTACAACGGCGCGCGCTGGACGGGCATTTTTGTGGCTCATCCCGCCCGGCTGCGGGCCAAACAGGATTGGGCCGCCCTGAATTTCGCCGGCGGCCGCAACACCCCTCCGGAAGATTATGCCATGCCCCAGCCCTACAGCGAAGCCACCAGTCAGGCCATTATGGCCCGGATGGACCGCTTGCTGCACCATCTGACCGAAGACCACCGGCTGCAACTGGAAACCATCAGTCAGGTGCGGCAGGCCCATCAACCTCCGCGCACCCACATCTATCTATCTGAAATTGACCGTCTGGTCTGGCAACTCAGCGGGCAAGACGATATTCCAACCACTGTTTATCATTTTTCGGCGGCAGAATTGCTGGATGTGATAGCCCGTGTTTACAGCGACCCGGAGGCATACCCGGACTTTGTGCGGCGGCGGACGGTCTTCGGCCCGGTTGAAGCCCCGCCCCCCTTTGACCCCTCGAATGAACCAATTTACTGGTCTGATTTTGTGGCGGCCTGCCGCATGGTAGAAAATTACATCAATTACCATCACACCTTGCCGGCTAATGTCTATTTGGGCCGGGTAGCATGGAGCATCGGCGCATTTTTCCGGGCGGCATTGACAATGTGGCCTCAATTTCGGGCGGGGCGGCCCCCTCATTTTATCGAATGGCAGCCGGCCTACATGTATCCGGCCATCGGCCATGATATTGCCGAAGCGGTGCAGGCAAAGTACGAAAACTGGCCCCCTCTGCCCAATGCGCTGGACGTGAATACCTTGCTGATGCACACCTGCTTTCAGTGCTGGACCCTGCGCCCGGCCTACGAAAGCGCCGACCCGCGCTGAAAATCTCTGTAGGGGCACGAGGCCTTGTGCCCCTGTTTGACGCCCCACTAATCGCTGCCCGCCGACCACACAACCGGCAGGAAAATACGGCGCGTCGGTCCGGATACCCGCAAACGATACGTGGCGGCGGCGCAGCCGGCGGGGTTAGCGGCGGTTTGGGCCTGATTGGTGATGACCATTACCACTTTTTGGCAGCCGGCGGGGTTAAACTCCGGCAAGGTCACGCTCATCTCCCCCCGTGCAATTTGAGGCAGGGGCGTTACCGCCAACGCCGGGCCGGTATCGCAGACCACGCCGGCCCGCAATTCTCCCCCCGTCGACTGATTTTGCAGGGTGATGCTGTACGGCGGCGTGTTGAGGGGCAGGTCAACCCAGTTAAGGGCGTAATGGTCCTGCACTTGCCCGCCGGCTTCATCGCCCACCTGCAAAATGGCCCCCTGCGACGGCGGTTCGCCGGCGTAGGCGGTGTAAGCCGGCCCTTCTTCCATGCAATAGGGGCCGGCGTAGCTGCCCCCGCACGGTTTGTTGAATTTCAGGGCAATTGCCATTTGATAATAGGCATCCCCCAGCGATAACGCGCCCGCGTTGGTCAGCCCCTGCGCCAGGGCGGTCAGTTGCACATTGCCGCCCGCCTGACTCATCGTTTCCCAAAAATCCTGCATCACCTGTTCGCCCCCGGCGGGGGTTGTGGTGCCGAATGATTCGGTCAATCCTCTGAAAATAACCCAATACGAATAGGGATAGAGCGGATACGCGCCCATACAAGTGGTAAAATCGGGCCACAGGTAGTGGTAATTATCGTTTGAAGCGTCGAAAACCTCGTCTTCAATCCACGTGGCGCCCCCTTCCACAAAAACGGAATCGGGTCGATTGCTGCCGGCCAGCGCGCCGTAGCCGTATTGCAGGCTGTGGTTCAATTCGTGGGCGACGGTGGCATCCAGCGCGGCGCGGGGCGTACCCGGCAGCGTGCTGTAATCCTGATTCAGCACCATGTACGAGGCCTGGGCATCCCCTTCGTTCCAGGGCGTGTTGGGGTTGTCGCCCACCGTTGAAGCGGCGGCTACGTAGCCGTAATGGGTGAGCGTCTGGATGTACACCGGATAATGGCCGCTGCCATGCACAATTGGCGGGCCGGCCCAGCCGAACAGATTGACTTGCGTGTCCCAGGCCGTTTCCAGGGCCTCAACATAGTCGGTAATGACCAGCCCTCCTTCAATCAGGCTGTATTCAATGTGAAAGTGGGGGGTATCGATGCCGGCGGTGGGGCTGCGCCGCCGCCGGGTGTCCGCTTCGGCCAGCAGCGCTTCGATGGCGGCGCGGGTTGGCCCGGCGGGCATGGCCGCCAGCCGGTCTTGCAGGGTCAGCCAGGGCATGGTTCCGCGCCAGGGTATCTTGCTGCGAAAGGCCGGCGGCAGCTTTTCCGGGGCGAAAAAGGCGTAGGCCAGATACAGGGCGGCGGCCTCCTCCTCAATTTTCCCGCGTCGGAACGCGGCTTCAATCAGGTCCGGGGTTGATTGGGCCGGCGCGGGAGCCACAAATTCGTCGGGGGGCGGGGGCGATTTCGCCGGCGCGGGCAACGCCGGCAGACTCAGCAGGAAAAACAGAAATATCGGGGGGAATAGTTTTTTCATTTGCATGCTCGCCGGCAAAGGATTTTCTTTCCCCTTAATCCCTCCTCACAGAGGGGGTCGGGGAGAGGGGAAATTCACGGTGATGGCGTGGGTGTGGCATCCGCAATATCCGGCGTTGGCGCGGGCTGCCCTTCTATCAGCGCAAAACTGGTTTCCCCGTCCCGCACCGTGACCGGCAGGCTGTAGTTACGGCCATCGAAACGGGTTTTGAGGACATACTCGCCGGCCTGCACATCGGCAAAGGCAAATGTTTCCCCCAAACCGGGGTCGAAGGTGTAGCGATGGTCGGGGTATGTCCACGTTTGCCGCCAAAATTTGTCGGGGGTGGCGGCCACGTGCAGGGTTATCAATTGTTGCGGCACGTAAAATCCGTCGGCATCTACCACCCGCCCGGCGATAATGCCGTAGCCGGGGTCGGGCCGCACCCATAAATCAGGGTTTTGGGTGGCTAAATACGAATTTTCGCCCAGCCGTACTTCCAGATGCAAATGCGGCCCCAGGGCCACCCCTTCCTGCCCCACCAGGGCGACGGGCTGCCCGGCGGTGACGGTTTCCCCTTCCTGAACCAGCACCTTCGACACGTGCCCGTACAGGGTGAACACCGGCAAGGTTTCATCGGGCCGGGTGGAGGTGGTGGTAATGCCCCGGCTGTGCTGAATGACCACCGCTTGCCCGTAAAAGGCGGTTTCGGGGCCGAGCAGGCGGGTATCATCCGGCCCGGCAAACACCGCCAGCCCATCGCCCACGGCCACAATGGGGGTGCCTTCTTCATTCTGGATGTCGTTGCCCCGGTGCCACAGATAGTCGCCGTTGTTGTTGGTTCCATACGGATAGTACCAGCTTCCCCAGGTAAAAAATTCATCGGTGAAGGGTCGGGTGAACCACAAATGGGGGATGGCTTGCGTGGTGTCAGGAACATCATCGGCGCGGACAGTGCGCGGCACGGGCGTCGGGGTGAGGGTTGGGGTGGGTGTGTCCGTCGGCGGTCCCGCCGGGGTGTCGGTGGCGGCGGGGGTATCGGTGGGCGTAGGTGTGCCGTCCGCCGCAGTTGGGGCGGGGGTGTCGGTGGGCGTGACGTGCGGCGTGCCGGTGGGCGCGATGGTCGCTGTGGGGGTGTGGGTGGGTTGTGCCGTGGCGGTGTGGGTCGCCGTGGCGGGTGGGGTGGGGGATGATGTGGCGGCGGGTTCGGTCGCCGTCGGGGTGGCGGTGTTGGTCGCCGTAGATGAGGCGGTGGCCGGCGGCGGGTCTGCCGCCCGGTTTCGGGTTAAATTCAGATACCCCATCACCAGAAAGAACAGGGTGAACAAAACGGCCAGTATGCGTAAAATTTGGGTAGCAGATTGTTTCATGGCAAGAATAATGAATTAGTGGATAATGAATGGTGAAGAGTGAAGGTCAGTTTTTCACAATTATGGTGTCCAGACGATGCGTTCTTCCAGCCAGCCGAAGGAATGGGCGGTGTCAACCTGAACAATGCCATCAATCGAACCATTGAGGGCGAATAGCTGGTGCGGGCGGCGGCCTGTGGGCGTCATCACCCAAATAGCAGAGAAGCCGTCCCGGTTTGAGACAAAGGCCAGACGGCTGCCGTCGGGCGACCATACCGGCAGGCCGTCTCCGCCGGGGGCGGTGGTCAGCCGTTGCAGGTTTTGCCCGTCAAGCCCGACGGTGTAAATTTCCCAATCGCCGTCCCGGTTCGACATAAAAGCCACGGTTGCGCCGTCGGGCGAGACAGCCGGGGCGGTATCGCCGGGGGTATTGGTCAGTTGTTGGGGCGCGCCGCCGTCCAGATTGGTTAAAATGAGGCCGCAGGCGTTGTTCAAACAGCCTTTGTAAACCAGACGGCCGTCGGGCGTAAAGGCGGGCATTTCGCCTTCGATGGGGATGCTCTCCCGGCGCAACACCTGGCTTTCCGTGCCCAGCGTGCGATACAAAGCGGGCGTATCCCGACCGGCGCGGGAGTGATAGACGAAGAAGTCATCGTTGGGGCTGAAGACCGGGGCGGCGGCTTCAAAATACGGTTCAAACAGCCAGTAATCGGCCTGGCCCAATTCCTGCACAATCAGGCCGCGTTTATCGGCCTGCCAACTACGATAGGCGATGGTATTGCCGGTTTTATTGGCGGCGGGCTGGCCGGCTGCGGCAAAGAGTTGTTCGCGCTCGCTGCCGTCGGTGTTGGCCCGGAAGATATCATACGTGCCACGGGCGGCATCGTACACCGGGAAGATGAACTTGCCCGGCAGTTGACTCTCGCCCCGGGCCGGCGGCTGGTCTCTGGTGACAAAATCAGGCAGAGGGGCGGGCGTTTCCACCGGGGGGACGGGGGGCGGTTCGGCGGTGACGGTGCTGGTTTGGGTGGCCGTTATAGCGAAGGTTTGGGGTTGCGGCGCGGCCGGTTCGGCCACATCCGGCGTGGCGGGCAGGGTGTCGCCTTCGGTTTTGGGCGTTGGGGTGGGCGCGTCGGGTAACCGGGCATCGCTGGGGGCCGGGCGGGTGGCAGCGATGGTGGGAATGACGGCAATTTGCTGCTCTGCCGGCGTGCGCAATTTCAGGTTATCGTAGCTGACCCAAATGTGCGGCCCGTTGAAGGTGCTGGCAAAAAAGCCGAAGTTTCCGGCCTGAAAGGTGTCATCGGTGATGCGCCCCAGTTCCTGCCCGTTGGCAAAAACCGCAATTTCCGGCCCGAAGGCGGCAATCTTCAAAATATTGCTGGTTTGGCCTTGCTTGATGGCTGCTGAGGGCGTCCAGTTGATGAGGGTTTGCCATTCACCCGCCTCAAACTTCGAGAGCAGAAAATAGCCGTCGTCAGAAACATCGAAGCGGTAGTAGTTGTTGTGGTCAACGTAGCGGAAAATCAGCCCGTAGGTATTGCCCGGTTCACTATCCTGCAAGGAAACCTCCACTTCTATTTCAAAATCGGCGGCGTTGCGATTGGACAGGCCCCAAACAACCAGGTTGTTGGTGGTAATTTCGATATGGTATTGATTGTTGCCGTATTGTTTGGTGTAATCCTTGCTGAAGGCGTCGTCCCAGCCGCTGCTTGAGTCGCTGAAATCGTCCTCGAATTTCAGGGCCAGCGGGGGTTCTGCGATGGGGGCCGCGATTTGGGTGGCGGCGGGCGTACTTTCCGGCGGCTGAACGGCAACCGGGGGAGCGGCGGGCGTTTTTCCCTGCCACAGCACAATACCGGCTACGGCCAGCATCAAAATCAAAATCAGCCCCCCGGCAATCCAGACCATACGGGGGACATTGCCGCTGTCTGACGCGGCGGGGGCGGATTTCGGCTTGGCGATGGGCGGGATTTTGCCCCCGATAATCGTCATTGAGGGGTTGATGGGGTGTTCTTTTTCATCCATAGGGTCAACGAAGGCCAGAATCGTTTCGCCTACTTGAACTTGCGAGCCGTGCGACAGGGGCTGCGGGACGCTGACGGGCAACCCGTCCAGCAGCGTGCCGTTGGCGCTGCCCAGGTCGGTCAGCAGCCATTTGCCGTCCTCAAACGTAATTTGGCAATGATACCGCGAAACACGCGGGTCTGCCAGGACAACATCGTTATCGGCTTCGCGGCCCAGGCGCGTTTTGAATTTCAGGCTGATTTTGCTGCCGGCGCCGGCGCCCCGTAATATCTCCAGTTTGGGAACCAGTGACGGCCCCACAACGGTTGAGTCGCTGTGATTGTCCATAGTGCTTCGCTCCGAATGTTCACTCTCGTGGCGGAATTATAGCAGATGCGGGGAGAAAGGGGTAATCAGTCTTGTTCGATAATGCCGCCGCCGAGTACCCGGTTGCCGTCGTAAAACACAAAACCCTGGCCGGGGGTGATGTCGGGCAGGGGGGTATCGAGTTTGGCGTGCAGGCGATTGTTTTCCAGCGGAGTGACGGTGGCGGGCGCGGACCGCGATTTGTAGCGAATTTTCGCCGTCACGCGGAAGGGTTCGGCGGGCGGTTTGCCGGACACGTATGTGACGCTGTGCGCGGTCAACTCGTCGCGCCCCAGTTCCGCGCGGCTGCCGACGATGACCCGGTTTTTCACGGGGTCGAGCGCCAGCACAAAGGTCGGTTCGGGGCGAAAGATGCCCAGCCCTTTGCGCTGTCCGATGGTGTAGTTGGGCAAGCCGCTGTGCGCGCCGAGTACTTCGCCGCGCGTGTCCACAATTTCGCCGGGGGTGCGGGTTTGGGGGGCGTGGCGGCGCAAAAATCCGCGATACCCGCCTTCGCCCAGAAAGCACAAATCCTGACTGTCGGGTTTGTTGAAAACCGGCAGGTCGAAATCATCCGCCATTTTTCGCACCTGCGCTTTGGTATAATCGCCCAACGGGAAAAAGACGCGCGGCAAACTCTGCTGATTCAAGCTGTGCAGCACGTAACTTTGGTCCTTGCCGGGGTCAATGCCGCGCCAAAGTTCCCATTCACCCAATTCGTTTTGCCGCACGCGGGCATAATGCCCCGTCACCAAAAATTCCGCGCCGAGCGCCAGCGCCTCCCGCAACAGCATATCGAAGCGGATGACGCGGTTGCAGGTTAGGCACGGGTTCGGTGTTTCTCCGCCGGCGTAGGCATCAATGAAGGGGGTGACGATGGTTTTTTTGAAAATTTGCTTGTAATCGCGCACGTAAAACGGAATGTCGAGCATTCCGGCGATGGCGCGGGCATCGTCAATGGCATCGAGGGTGCAGCAACGGTTTTCCGCGCCCCCCTCCTCCGACCACAGGCGGAGCATCATGCCGACCACATCGTAACCCTGCTCAACCAGCAGCGCCGCCGCCACCGAGCTGTCCACGCCGCCGCTCATTGCCACCACCACACGGGGTTTGGCATCAGTCATCATGCAATAGTTCCTGTTCAATTTCGTTGAGGATGGTCAAGACGGAAGATGGTGCATCACCGGATTGCACGACCTGATTTTCCAAATGAATGT